>NZ_KB895567.1:0-303877 GCF_000374885.1 Bacillus sp. 105MF
TATTCCTCTCCTCTATTCATATTGGATAGGTGGTTGCTTGCTGTTTCATACTAACCACACAGCTATCATCTCTACCAATGACAAAAGGTCAACATTAAATTTGTAATCATCTTCATAATGATTATTTTTACAAACGCTATTCTGTCCTAACAAACGGTAAATCCCTCTTTTTTCACATGTATGTTAACCCCTGAAATTACTTCTTTTCCTTGAAACACTCTTGTTAACTGGTTTGTTTTTCATATATAAGTCATATCTGTTCCGCCTTTCATGCTTCTTTATATTTTGATCATACCCAATGAAAATCTCTTTTTCCTTACCTATTCCTTACAAATCCCTTACGTTCAAAATAGCTTCTATAATAGGGTAGAAGGAGTATCTGTGCCTGAAAGTTCAAAGTATTTTCCAATAAATATATGAATCAAAAAGAAACACAGAAGTTTTTCACTTCTATGTTTCTTTTTTTCGTCCTTTAAATATTAAAGATTTGGTTTACTCTTAACAGGGTGAATTCCGGCTCTTTTCTAATGTAATTTTTCTTCTTGCGATACAACATAAATGACATTGTGCTGCATGAAACACTCCTAACGTTGTTAAAATCACTTGTTTCTAAGTGGGGTCACTATATCACGGAGTTTATAATGATATGTAAATGTAAACTAATATTCAAAAGTTCACTTTCATTTATGGTATTAAAAAAGATTCTAATTAAGGATCTTTTTTTGTCTATTATAAATTATTTAATTATAAAGTTTAAAATCCCTATAATTATACATGCAATTCCGGCTAAAAATTGTCCTATTCCAGTGATTTTGTCTAAAAATGTTTCATATTTTTTAGTACTATATATACCCCATAATACTAAGAGTACTCCAAAAAGTATAAATGATAGTTTTAAAATCATCTTATAATTACCTCTGTCTATTATATTTTTTCTATGTATGTATTTCTTATACCTTTATTATTACATTGAAATAATAGTTGTACTATCTAATAACCTTACATAAAGATGACAGTTTTGTAAGATTTCTTTCATAAGTAAAAAATAAACTTTTTGGTATTATTAACGTCTGTGTCCCTTGTCATCAAACGTCCATGTTTTACCATCTATTTGAACAGTGGTATTTTGGTGAATTGATCCATCCTCTTTAGCATAATACCTAAAATATCCATATTGACCATGATGCGTTTCATAATCACCATTGAACCATCCTATCTTGGCTGCTCCAGAATCATCGAAGCGATACCATTTACCATCTATTTCTTGCCACCCTGTCTGCTTTACGCCTTTATCATCACAATAGTATATCTTACCATTTGCTTTTTCAAACCCTGTCATCATAGCTTGTCCGTCATTATTAAAATAATATCTTTTTCCTTCAATGGTTTCATGACCATCTAAAGTATAGTGTATGCCATCTTTAAAGCGGTATTTTTTTCCGTCAATTTCCTTCCAACCAGAATAGGAATCCCCTTCTTCTACGCTGTAATATACGATTGCAGCCTGCTTCTCTGTATCAAATCCAGGTAAAAAGATTTTAGATACTCCTGTTTTTCTAATAGAGCCGTCTCTCTCAAATACTAGTCGTTTCCCGTCAAGATTAACACGAGTAATAGTATCTAGTGCTTTCCCATTCAAATCAGAAGCCTTCTCAAGTACACCTTTGTCAGAAAATGAAGAATAACATTTTGATCTTCTAGGCGTATTTCATTTGTATTTGCCACATAATTTTGGAAATAATAAATTTCACCTTCGATTTCTCGTAGACCTTCTTTAATGAACGCTCCAGAAGCATCAGAATAATGCAAATCTCTCCACGCTGATCGTTGCAGAACACCTGAATCATTAAAGTCGTAGTACTTCCCTTCAATCTCTCGACCATTTCCTACAACCATTTGGTTAGAATTTGGATTAAAATAATACATATTCCCGTTGATTTCCTTCCAGCCCTTTAAAAGAACACCTGAAGAATTTGCATAATAACGGGAACCATCTCTTTCCACCCAATTATTCGTTATCAATTTGCCAGAATCATATGCAGTCCATAGGGAACTATCTTTGCTATCCTCTTTGAACTCTATCTTTTCATACTTCGGTATCTCATTTCTTTTACCTGGATACCATTCTTTTAACCAGTTGTGAACTTCATTGTTAGTTTTTGCAGTAAAAGAAAGGTCATCATTACCACTATCTGGACTATGGAATAATTGAGAGCTAAGGCCAGCAATTAAAGGTACACCATTCTTGTTTACCAAATGGAACTGAACTTTATTGTCATGAGATTTATTGTCAATCATGACCAGTTCAAGCACTTCATCATCACCAATCACATCTGAATATTGAAGCGCATTTTCTTCTTTTCCCGAAAGATATTTCGAGCCTTTTTTAACGATTACTTTATTTGTCCCCTTTTTATAAGGAATAATTTGATAAGGGTTACCATCATTTAGTATGCTATATACCGATGTAATAGGTGTCTCTAGGATTTGAGCGGTATCTGCTAAAATATTACTTGATCGTTTATTAAAATCTGCAAGAGCTTCAGGATTATTCGTAACATAATTAGAAAGAGTTTCTCTATTTGTTGGTTTTGAAGTCAATGTTGCTAACTTTTTTTGTTCTTCTGTTAAATAAGAAAAGCGGTCCACTCCTAACCCTTTAAAACCGTCAAGAGAATTTGCTCCAAATTTTTTCTTGTAAAATTCATTAACAAGAATGCTGTTTTGACCAGATGTTTTTTCTACATATAAGGTAATTTCTTGATTAAGCGCAACGCCAGTTCTACCTTCATCCAATTGTGCTTGTGTAATATAAAGAAGATTGTGTTCTGCAGCAGATTTTGCATACGGCTCTAGATCTACGATTGTACCTGCTTCTGTAATCTGAAGTTGCTGCCCCAATCTTAAGTTGTGAATCTCACTTTTCCCATTTTGATAGAGAACTTTAATCGATTTAGTAAAATTCCCATCATCTTTCGTATGATGCACAGAAAGATTAAATTCCCCTGATTTAAAGTTAGGAGCTCTGTAAGATACATTCTCTGCATATGGACCCGCGTAATTAGTTAGGTCAGCACCCCCCACACCTCTTCGCCAACTGCTTCATAAATATCTTTCGCTGCTCCTAATGAAGTAATGGTCACGTCCAGCACTTTAGCTATAAGCCCCGCACTTATTTTTGCGCTTGCCTGGTTCTCTGCAACAGGAGCTACAGAAAAAAGAATACCTAATGCCGCTGTGGCAGGAATCACTTTTTTTCCAAATCCACTTATTTTAAATGTTTTTTTCATTTTTGTTTTCCTTCCTTAGTAAGATTTAGATTTCTCAAACACAATACTGTAAAATAATAAGCACCGGGAAATTCATTTTATTTTAAATATCTTTCATCTCCCTTTCATAAAGGTTACAAAAGTCTTTCAACAGTTGTGTTATATTACGCAAACTGTAATAAATAGAAATATTAAACATTAATAAGTGGGAGAAAATATAATAAATTAGAAGTACTTATGGAGAAGAACAACATAAAAACCCCGCTTTTTTTAAGAGGATCAGGACATCTGAGCGCGTTTGAGAGCTTTTTCTGCCACATGCGAGGGTTAAAACAAAGAAAGAACTTGAGTTCAAGTCATCTCTTCTTCTGCATATCAAAAACTTATATGTAAAAAAATGAAAATGGATTTATATAGGTAAGAGGTAACAAAATAACATAACAATATAATAATATATAAAACAAAAATTTTATTCATTACACTAAAAATGACATGGAATATGAATTCCATGTCATTTTTCAAAGTGATTTCGGAAATAAGGGGGAAAGGGATTGCTCAAGCTTATTTTTCTAGCACATCTGAGCCAATTAATTTTAAATCCTATGTTTTAATTGCACTTGTTGAGGTAAATGAAACTATAAAACATAAGATTATACTGTACATTGCTTATACTTTTTACTTCTGAGTTAAAATAAAATCAACTTTGCTTTATTCATCTTATTATATATCCCTTTCAATTTGCTTTCATAAATGTTACAAAAGTCTTGCAATCATCTTATTTCTTTGCTGATGTAACGGGAAGAGTAAACCAAAATTCACTCCCCTGTTTAGCGCCTGAACGATCTCGTACACCAATTTCGCCTTTGTGCATTTCAATTAATGATTGTGCAATGGCTAATCCAAGTCCAGATCCCCCAGATTGTGAGCTTCTTGATGAATCTGTTCTAAAAAAGCGTTCAAATATGCGCAGTTGATCACTATAAGCAATGCCTTCTCCTTCATCACGTACAATGAATTGAACGTGATGCTTCTACTTATTTTCCTCTACAATTAACTCAATCGTTCCAGACACTGGAGAATATCGAATTGCATTATGTAACAAATTACTGATAACCCGTGCTATCTTACAAGGCATAATCCAGAGCTTAGGCAATGTATCAGAAACTTGTAATTGCAAATAGATCTGTTTTTCTTCTAATAAAATAGAATGTGAATCTAGTACTTCTAATAGAATACGATCCATATGTGTGAAACTTGGATAAAAATCTGCTTGTCCAAGTTCTAACTTAGAAAAATCAATACGTGTATTCGATTTGATACGCGAGATATAATAGGGGTCACCATATCACTATCAACTTAAGAGATTTTAATAACTATAAATACAAAAAACGGTATCCTGTCTAATAATCTAGCTTGCTTAGAAAGAATAACGTTTTTACTTTTTAAGATCGTGAATATTCTTAAGTTGATGGGCATGGTATTGTGACCCCTAAAGAGGAATCCTGTTTGCTCAAACTTTATGTCAAAGCTACATTTAGATAAACATAAAACCGTAGAAATGATTAATTTCTACGGTTTTTATTACATTAATTTAAAATTCTTTCGTAGTGGCCCTTCATACCAGCTGCTACTCCACCGATGGATTGGTCGGATAATACAATTTCAAATGAAATATTTGCTGTATGATTATGGTTTATTCAGTAGGATGTACATGGACTCTACTGATTATTAATAACATCCACAGTGATACATCACTACTATTTTCTTTTATTAATCATCATCTCTAGCATGATCTTATCCATATTCGATGAACCTTCATTTCCTAATCGGCAAAAGTTCTCAATTGTTTTATCAACATCTGCTTCGATAAATCCATCTGTAGCAGAGATACACATTCCTTGTGAGGCTAACAGTGCAGATTGTACAGCTGCACTTGAACAAGTTGCTACCTTCATCGCACATCCTGCTTTTGCTCCGTCACAAATCATCCCTGTCACATTTCCAAGTGTATTTTGGATTGCATACTTTATCTTTTCAATATCTCCACCTAATAAATACGTAATAGCAGCCGATGCACTTGCACCAGCAACTGTTACACCACAAAGTGCAGACAAACGTCCAAACTGATTTTTAATGTAAATCGCTAATAAATGACTTAACGTAACAGCACGAATTAGCTCTTCTTCCGAAGCATTTAATTTCTCACCTGCGGCTACTACAGGCATCGTTACGGCAATCCCTTGATTACCACTTCCTGAGTTAGCCATTACTGGCATTGTCGAACCGGCCATACGTGCATCTGAACCAGCAGCTGCTAATGCCATCGCATGAGTTGTTAAATCATCTGATAAAATTCCTTTCAATACATTTGCCTTTAATGTTTTTCCAACTTGTAAGCCATATTCATTCGACAAACCATCTAATGCCACATTACGATTCAGTTCAATACTCTTTTTTACAAGTACCAATTCCTTTACATCTACAGTCGTAACAAATTCATATATTTCTGGAATCGTTAGTTCATCACGTTCTTCTTCAGAAGTGGCAAAGTGTGTATTTCCACATCCATTCTTATAAACAAGCTCCCCATTCGCTTCTACTAATGCGATAAATGTGTGATTATCCTGAATAATGGCCCTTGCATATCCCTCGTCTGTCGTAAACTTCACTTCAATGTATAGCTTTTTAGACGTATCTGCTAATTCTACAGACACTTTCCCCGCTTCTACTAAAGAGATTGCTTGTTCTTCATCTTCTTCTGAGATTCCGGCTAACACTTCTAAATCTTTTTTGCTATCTCCTGCTAACACCCCTAAAGCAGCAACAAAGTCAATTCCAGTAGCCTTCATTCCTGGTATACCAACCGCCATTGCATTTTTAATGACATTTGTACTTGCAAGTACTTCAATTGACTGTATGTCGCCCTTCATATAATCTCTTGCAGTAGCTGCGGCTAACGCAATCGACACTGGCTCTGTACACCCTAAAGCAACGACTAATTCTTTCTCTAACACACGTAATATACTATTCTTGTTCACAAATTGCCCCCCTATCTTTCAACCACCCATCATGTGAAATGATGAATAAGTTTTCGCAAAAATTAATTGTTTTCATCTTTAATCTTCTGTAAATAACGGTATATAGTTGGCTCAGATGTTTTTAACATTTTCGCCACCTCACATACTCTACCTTTTAATAGAAATGTTCCTTGGTCATGTAAATCACGTACAACATTCATCTTTTCTTTCGCTGACAGCCTCTCCGGAGGCACGTCAAATGTTTCCATCGTTTGAATAATAATTGTAGATAGAACATCTTCCACTTTTCCATGCAATTGCTCAAATGCAAGTGTCTCTTCTTCCGCTTGTTTAGCTTCAAGATTAACCATCTCATCAGAAAATGATAAAAACTGATCCATCATCTCTTTTACCTTTGCATAATGTGCCACATCAGCATTTACACATAGAATCCCCACTAACTCTTTCTTATCATTCTTAATGAAAAAGCTAGAGGAGCGAAAGACCTTTCCATCCTTATTTACTGCTTTGTAATTAGCGATAAAATCACGCGTTAAATATGTTTTTTCTTGAAGTACCTTTAACACTAAGTTTGTAGGTGCGTCCCCGATCTTATGACCAGTTATATGCCCATTCTCAATAGCAATGACAGAGCTTTCCGGCCTTGATAAATCGTGCAATACGACTTCACAATTTCTTCCCATTACCTTCGATAGAAATGTAACGAACGGATAGTATTGCTGTAATAATGTTTCGTTCTTCATCCTTCATTACTCCAATACTTCCTGTATTAAGTTGTAATAATAAACTATCATTATAATTTATTATTACAATTTAATAGTATCATAATATGTAAGCGCTCACAAAAGAATTCGAACCCTTTTAACATTTTTTTCTATCCCTAGATATTCGCATTGCAAGCAAGCCTTTAAGGAGTACTGAAACGATTCAAGGAATGAGGGGAATTCTGGAAAATAAATATAAAACAAAGGGGTTAATTTTAAAATTCAACGTTTATATCTAAATTTTATTTATAAAGGGGTCTCGCCACATCCATCAACTTAAGAAGATTTACTACCCATTATCGTTAAAAACATTATTCCTTCTAGATTAATAAGAAGGGATAACACCCAAACAGACACCCTCTCAGGTGTCTTTTCTCATTATAGAAATATCTTAAAATAGATATCTGGTGTCATATATTCAATTTAAAAGGCCTTTTATTATATCATAACGCCATTATCGGCAAATTGATACCATTTTCCATTGATATTCTTCCATCCAGTAGCCATATATCAGTAGTTATCAAAGTAATACCAGTTACCTTCAATTTTTCTCCAATCCGTAGCCATAGAACCATCTTCTATGAAATAACGCCATACTGCATCAGCATCGGATTTACCAAAACTTATCCATCCTGTAGACATAACCCCTTCATAACCAAAGTAATATGTCTTTTCATTAATAGTTTTTAGCTTTAAAGACATACGTCCATCTTCATCTAAGTAATACCAATTCCCTTTATCTTGTATTCAGCCAGTTTTCATCGTGCCATCTTCATTTAGATAGTACCAATTATCCTTATCTTGTACCCAGCCTGTTTGCATCTTTCCAGCAACAAAGTAATACCAGCTTCCGTTATAGCTTAACCAGCCATTATAGCTAATACCCTCGTTATTAAAGTAGTACCACTCATTCTTAATTAAATTCCACCCAGTTGCCATGGATTCTAATATTGTTACACCAGTTTACGTAGTCGTTCAATTCTAAAATCAATTCTTCTAAACTTGCGAAATGACGATCGCGAACGAACTCTGTTTTAAGAAGATTAATTGTTATTTTTATAGTAGAAGATGGTAGCAGCTAATTCACCATTCTCAGATTTCGCATAGTTAGGAATCCACCCAGCTTGAATATAACCTAATGAAGTATATAGTTTATTGGAAGGGTCTCCTTCTCTTGTATCAAGAACTAATAATGACCTATCCTTCTGTTTTGCTATTTCTTCAGCCCTTTGCATAAGTAAACGACCAATACCATTACGTCGATAATTGGGGTGTGTCATTAATTTTGCGATTTCAGCTCTATGGCTTCCATTCTGCTTCGTCGATAATTGTAACTGTACACTTCCAACAATTTGATTGTTTGATTTAGCTACAAATAAAATCACTTCGGGGCTAAGAACGGTTTCCCAGTACTTCTCTGCATCTACTTTTCCCATTGGTGGTAAAAATCCAATCGAAGCCCCATCTTCTACAACCTTTATTAAAAGTTCTGAAAGCTCATTAAGATGTTCTTCAATTAAAAATAATTGTTCAATTTTTACATCAATATCCAAGACAATCACCTCTATTTTAAATTAGCAGCTTAATAAAAATTAGGTGTATCTGTGTTGCCTATCTAATTTCATAAAATAACCATTCGGATATTTCTCCTCCCTATAACCAATTTTCAATATTATTTTTTTATTCATACGAATAGGTAAGAGTTTGAAGTTATCGCTCCCTTTTCCCCTCGTTAGCACCGTACGTGCCACTTTCATCGCATACGGCGCCCCAACTAATCCAAATTTATTTGCTCATTGACACTTCTGATACTGTGTATCTTCAGAGCCTCAATTCTTCCGTATTAATAAGTCGGTGCCTTTCGCAAAAGGTGAACCTCTATTAGTCTCACAAAAACCTTATTAATCGATAAAGATTTGCCTTGCATGAACAAATAATCCTTCATTAGTCTAGTGGCTATCCCTCCATGTGGATTGGACATTTCATCGATACTGTGCCACCACTTTCACTGATATAAAGAGAAGTTATACATTCGCTAATCTCACAAATGCTTTCCAACTCAACGCTTCAAAGAGAGTAAGCCCTCCACGTTATCAGCTTACAACGTTGAATTATATCTATTATAGAACAAACGTAGGTGCTTCCTGTGAGCCTGTTAATCTTCATATGCCTGTAACGTATCATGGATTTTCATATTAGCTAGTTTTACTCATCCACTACTAACTTCACACAAGGTGAGATACACATTTCTATGTATTACAGGTCTAGACCCGTACATTAGAAAGTTCGTCAGAAACCCCACTTCTTATTGTAAGGTGCATTGCATTCTCACCATATTTGTTCAACTCAAGCATCATAATTTACACCGCCCCCTCGGGTAAGGTTTTCGCCAGCTGATACTGTTACGGTAAATTCTCACGCCTATTTGCCGAGCTTATAACACGAAACTTCTTACTCAATGTCGTGCTATTCGACGCAGAGAGAGCCTTTCAAGGCGTTACCCTATCATTCGACTCTTCGATATAATCCTTCCGTTTCATCAAGATGAAACGGTCTAGCCTTTACCAGAGTAATGTGACCATTCTCCATTTAAGCTAGAAACATTTCGCACAACTATCCTGCACCTTTAGTGAAATAACAGAGTGTAGTTAATTTGGGTACATCTTTTTTATAAACGGTTTAACTTTCTTCAAAACGTCATGACTTTTTTATAAACAGTACAACTTTGTTTTAAGTCGACATGTCACATCTTCTGCTAAAGTTCTCTTATTTTTAAATTCTTCCTGTTTTCACTGCTCTAGCCCAATCTAAGCGACCGTTTATTTCACTTTTGTTAATTGCTCCATCTTGATTATAAGGAATATGTAATTGCTCTATCATCCAATCATTTTCTTGTTTTGTAACAATTGTATAATTAGCAAATGGTGAACCTGATTCCATTTTATGATAGATTGGTAATTCATCTTCATAAGCGGGTAGCCCAACACTTCCTGGATTAATAATTATTTTATCATTTGGAAGATAAATGACTCTTGGTATATGTGTATGTGCACAAAAAATAAGCCTTTGTGGAATACCTCTTACTAATTTCATAATATCTTCTGTCTTTTTAAGTACTGATCCACTAGAGTTCATTTCCTCTAACAAATATATTTCATCACTTGTCGGTGTTCCATGACAAAAATAGAAATCATCGGTTTGTAAGAAATTAGGTAAATTAGAAATCCACGTTTTATGCTCATCCTCTAATAAATTCTGTACATATTGAACTGTTAAATTAGACGTATTAGGCTCTAATAAAATTCGATCGCAATTCCCTTTAATACTTTGAATATTTTGGTTCATTAAAAGATCATAGGTTTCCAGTGGAAATAAAGGACCATATAAGCTATCCCCCAAATTATAAATAGATTGAATCCCTCGGTTATTAATATCTGTTAGTACAGCTTGTAAGGCATCTTTATTTCCATGAATATCAGCCATTATTGCAATTTTCATACCAATCACCCCTTCAGAATTTATAGTTTCACTTTTATTTCATCATAAATATGAAAAGAATTCTGTCCTTACCTTATATAGAATGAATATTCATACTATTATTGCACATTAATTGAAAAAAGCCGACACTAAATGTTATAGGTAATGAAGATGTAAAAGCACAGGGCATATTTAAAGCTTTAGAAGTCTACGTTATGAATCGTCAAGAGGAACCTATTACACTAAATAGCAAAAACTTTAAATTAATTGATGATCTAGGAAGAGAATATTACAGTTCTACTGAAGCTCAATTAGCACTTAAAGCTGTGAATAATGCTACATTTAAATTTGATACTCTTAATCCAGATTCAAGTTCGTCAGGAAAAATTGTATTCGATGTACCGAAATATGCTAAAGGATTAGTTTTACAATTTAATGGTGATATGTTGGATAAAGAGATTGATTTAAAAGTTGAATAGTCAAAAGAACTCGAAAAAGTGGTTTTTGAATGAAATACTGATTTGAATCATATTTCTCAAAAGTAAATGTAGATAAATATGGTAAAATGGTAATTGGATGGGAGTCCAATACATATTATTAAAATTAAAGTGGTTCAAGTCGGAGAAAGGCACCTTATGGTGTCTTTTCTTTATTTCTTAAAGGACCTGCTCATTCATCATTATAAAACATAAAGTAATGTAAACCCGTTAAAACACAAGAATGACCCAATGTTCTCCCCTCTTATCTAAAAGGAGGAACTGTTATGGGCTTTGGAGGTAGTTGCAGTAGTTTTGGTGGTGGATTCGCCTTAGTCGTTGTGCTCTTTATATTATTAATCATAGTTGGAGCTAGCTGCTTTTGCTGATTTACTTACTAGTAAAGAAAAGGCACTCATTGGAGTGTCTTTTCTTTATGAAAAAATCCCCACACAATGCGCTGGGGAAAGAGCAAACTGTTCAGTTGGATGAACATCTTCATCATAATGGCGTACCGCCCCATGCCCATCAACTTAAGAAAACAAATCCACCCAAAACGAAAAAATGAGCTTTTTTATTACGAATTAGCACAAAATCTCGTTCTGGGGGTAGTTGTATTTTCTTAGCTTGATAGCGATGTGGTGCTACCTCTAATAGGAAAAACGAAAAAACTTTTTTAGGGAAAAAATCAAGATTACAACCAAATTTTTGCTAGTTGAGATACTCCTTTTATTATCTTTTCTTCACATAAATTACCCAACCCAAGTTGAATATGTGGATATTGTGGTATACATTTCGAGAAATATTTCGAGCAAGGATAAACTGCAATTCCGTATTCATATGCCCTTTCAATTAGCATTTTTTCACTCATTTTTGTTTTAACTTCAATAATAACGAAAATTCCGGAGCTACCACCTTTTATTTCAACATAATTCTTAAAGTGTTTTAGTAATTCCCTATTCAATAGATTCATTTTACGTTTATACAAAGCTTTCATCTTCCTTAAGTGTGAGTACCAATATCCTTCATTCATAAAGGTCGCCAGTGTTCGCTGATGAATAGATGAGGATGTTTGCTCAAGTAAAGGGAGTATCTTTTTATATTCACTTACTAGCCTCCTAGGTAAAACCATATAACTGACACGGATAGAAGGTAGCAGTGCTTTTGAAAAAGTTCCTAAATAAACCACCCTATCATTAGAATCTAAACTTTGAAGAGACGGTACAGGTTGATGGATGTATCGAAATTCACTATCGTAATCATCCTCAATAATATATCCTTCCACCCTTTTTGCCCATTGAATTAACTTTAATCTTTCATTGACGGGGATAGTCACTCCATATGGAAAGTGATGAGTAGGAGTGACATATAAAAGTCTAGAAGGCGACTTTAAAAGGCGATCGACTTGAATGCCTTGTTCTTTTACCGGAATCGGATCAATGATAAATGACTGAAGAGCAAATAGTTCCCTTGCCACATCATAGCCAGGGTCTTCTACTGCCAGATAATGATAGTCTTGCTTTAGCAACAGCGACAAAAGTAATAACAAGTGTTGTGTGCTACTGCCAATAATAATCTGTTCAGCAGAAGTATTAACCCCTCTTGATTGAAACAAGTAATCTGCTAGTACCTTTCTTAATTTAATATCGCCTTGTTTTTCTCCGTATGAAAACATGCTAGAGTCTTTAACGATTTTGTTTGTAAGCATTCTCCATTTTTTCAAAGGGAAGTTCTCTTGATCCACTGTCCCAATCTTAAAGTCAATAGTTTTCATGTCAGTTTGATTTTTTTCATGATGCTGTTCTCTAATGGGTTCATAATTAAGCGTCTCATCCGATATAGTGGCCTCTACAAAAAATCCCTTTTTGTTCTCACTTCGAATATATCCTTCCGATTGCAATTGTTCATAGGCTACCTGAGTTGTGTTTCTGCTGACCTCTAATTGGAGAGCAAGTTGTCTAATCGATGGCAACTTTGTATTCCTTTCTAATTTACCAGATAAAATCTGGGTACGTATGTATTGATAAACTTGTTGGTACATAGGAGTGTTACTTTCTCGATTGATATTAAATATTAGTTCATTCATCATTGAAATACCTCATCTGTCATTTGTGTTTATTGTAAACTGTACCTTTTAGAAATGACAGTATAAATGAATAATGAATTTAGAAAAAATTTTGATTTGGGAGATAACTTATGACAATATTTATGTACATATTTTGTTTGATTGTATGGGGACTCAACTTTATTGCAGTAAAAATTCAAGGAACTCCTGTCAGCTTGGAATTATCCTTAACTTATCGTTTAGTTATGACAGCCTTTTTATTTTTGGTTCTTGTTTGGTTCCTTCGACCAAGAGGGAGGCCAACAAGAAAAGATATCCCATTTGTAATAGTTTTTGGTGTATGTAACTTTGCATTAAGCTACTTATGCCTTTATTACGCCACAATTTTGAGTTCTGCAGCAATCGTAACATTGATTTTTTCATTAAAGGTGATTTTGACCCCGATTACTCTCCGGATTTTTTTAAAAGAAAAGTTACATTCACGCGTTTTGTTTGGGGGGATTTTTGGTGTATTAGGCGTATGTATTCTCATCTATCCGAATTTGAACAACTTTCAAGGGTCCAATGACATAAAAGGAATTATGGTTGCGATCTTAGGTACGCTTCTTACAGCAGTAGGTGATGCCAGCTCGGCACGAAATGCAAGTCACAAGGTGAATCCTATCTATGCAAATGCCATTGGATTTACAGTGGGCAGTATATTGATGGGAGTAATTGTATTATTTCAAGGACAAGAATTTATATTTCCAACATCGTTTTCATACTTATCTGTGTTGCTATATTTAACCCTGGTTGCTTCATTTGTAGCATGGTTATTCTATTTGAAGCTTGTAGAAAAAATTGGAGGAGCTCAAAGTGGCTATATGGTTGCACTTTTCCCGGTAATTGGAGGAATAGCTTCCGTTTTAATCGGTGAGTCAGATCCATCATTGTATTTGTTTGCTGGTTGCTTTTCTAGCTGTATTGGTGCTGCCATCGCATTAGGGTTTGGAACTCGGAAGCAAAATGCGAAATTACCTCTAAAAAGAGCTAATTAAGAAGGAATAAGTCTTGTGAACTTGAAAATAGAGCTCATTTATTTGGTTCTCAGGTTGTTGACCAAGAATGCATGAACACTTAAACAAATGGAATATAGACTATAGGGGTCACCATACATTACTATCAACCTAAGAGGGATTTGTATCCATAATTCATAGAAAGCGTTATTCTTTTTGTAGAAATATACAGAAAGGATGGCGTTTTTGTATGAATCTATCGATTCAAGATGAGTTTTATTTGTTCGCTGAAGAATTACAGCGATATCTATCTCCACATATTCTTCAACAACTTGCACAAGAGACAGGTTTTGTAAAACGAAAAAGTAAGTATGGCGCACGAGATTTGGCTCCTATTTATCCTAGTTCAGGAGGATGTGCACAAACAGCCTGTATTAAAATTCAGCTAGAGTATGATTTACATAGTGGAAAATTCCTCAATTTTCAAATGGATCCAGGTGAAAATAATGATAAAATCTTTGGTACAGATTGTTTAGATACTTTATGCCCAGGAGATTTATGCATCCGGGATTTAGGTTATTTTCACTTGAAAGATCTTCAACATATACAAGATAAAAAGGCTTATTATATCTTAGGTATCAAATCGAATACACGTATTTATTAAAAAAATCCTAACCCTGATTATTTTCAAGATGGCAGAATCAAGAAAGGTACAGAGTATATCCAGATAGATATGGAGGTTTTAATGAACTCTCTTCAACCAGGACAAACATGTGAAATATCCAATGCTTTTGTAGGAATGGTTGACTTACGCTGTTTCCATTCTTGATATACGGATATAAATCTATTATCAATCTCAATTTTCTTTCGACCAAATTTAATACCCTTAAAAAATCACTATTCTCCCATTTCTTCTAAACCGATGAGAGGATAGTGATTTTGAAACTTCTTCACCTGTTCAATTGAAATTTCCCGTTATTTATTATGGATTCATCGTGATTTCAATTGCTGAAGCCCTATCATTCCAATCCGCAGCCATATTAGCAGTTTTACCATACCACTCATAATGTCTAAACATGACTCCTTGACCATATCCCTGAGATGAAGTATGCTCCCACAGCGTCGTTGAGTAGCTTGCAGAAGGTGACGCCGTACTTAAGGAGGAAATTCTGTCATTCCAGCCAGAAGATAAGTTTGTAAACCCACTGCTCCAATAAATATACTGTCCACCTTTATTTATATGCTCATAGAAATCCGTACTTTCAGGACCACTACCTAGAGGCTTTATTACATTTTTAAGTTGAGGCTGTATTACATTTTTAAATCTTTGCTTATCTTTTTTAATGAAAGCCTCCAAGGTTTCTCTGCTCGTAAAACCATACGCTAACCAATCTCCCTTGTTATTCTGTTTAGGCAAAACCATGGTTATTTTTATGTCTTCGTTAGATTTGTTATTCACTTTGGCCAGGGAATCCACACTCTGTTCATCTACAGTTAAATACTCGAACGATTTAATCGTGTAATCTTCTTCTGCACTTGCTGATACCGTTCCCAATCCTCCAGTTAATGCAAAACCAGCTGCTAATGCTCCTACTACTAACTTCTTGAACATACAACCATCCCCTTTTTGCTTAGATTTTTGGTACAACTAAAATATATGTTATTTTTAGAATTATATAAATGTTTAGAACTTTAGAAATAAAAAACGGAATATTCATTGTTTTTTATTTTAATTTTTAGGAAAAAATACATTATTGGGGTTTTATGGCATGCCCATTAAGTTAAAAGGTTCTGTTGCAAAGTTACCCAAAACATAGAGAATCTAGGATTGCATCGTTAAATGGTTATGCAACCATTAATAATTCCTGTCATTCATTATACGTTGAAAAACCGAAGTCTGAGCCAAGACTTCGGTTTCTTTTATATAGAGCATGAATGGTTTCGATTTCTTTTATCGTACGTGAAGCATGCCGAAGGTTTTGAAATCCTGCGGATTTGGCAAAACGCCTCTTGACATGCCTATGATCCTGTTCGACGAGATTGTTCAAATGTTTGATTGTACAATGAGTTGTATTTGAATAAAAACCTTGTTTTCTTAATTTCTTAAATGCGCAAAGTAATGCCGCGCTTTGTCTGTTGTTAGAGCCGTTGGTTCGCCAAATGTTTTCACTAATCTTTTCATAAAGGTATAAGCAGCCCGATAATCCCGTTTTTACGAAGTTGAATATCCAATGTATGCCCGTCTTTATCTATTGCACGATATAAATAACACCATTTTCCTTTGACTTTTATATAGGTTTCATCTAGCTTCCAAGATAATTGGACGTTTTTATTTTTCTTCTTCCAAATTTGATAGATAAGGTTTCCGTATTCATGAACCCAGCGCATGATAGTTGTTGGGTGAACTGAGATTCCACGTTCTTTTAAAATTTCAGAGACATCACGATAACTTAAAGAAAAACGACAGTAGTACAGGGCGGCTACCAAAATAATATCTTTCTTGAACTGTTTTCCTTTAAAATATCGCATTTGTGTTTCTCCTTACTCTTTTTTTCTAGAGTGTAGTCTCATTTAGAAAACTTTGCAACAGAACCCTTGGTAGCCATTTAGTGAAACTTTTTTACAAATAATTTAACTATGTTTCAAACCAACAATATTTTCTCTTTTTACAAATTATAGTTAAAAGGTTAGGCTTCAAACTCTTTCCTTTAAAAGTTCATAAAAATGTTTTAATATGTTTAATTATGCTATTTCCTTATTCAAGAAATTAGTCTATAATTTTCTAAGGAATATTATGGGGATAGAGGAGTTTATGCAAGAATATGGAGATGAGAAAGTTACATTATTTAATTGAAAAAAGAAAAGAAGAATTAATTGAGCTTGTTAAACACTATGGTTTTTGTCATCCTAGGGTGCTAAAATTTAGCCAAGATCTAGATAAATTAATTATTCATATGATGAAACAAAGTGAAATACGTGACATTATTACAAAAGCAAACAGTAATACATGTAAAAAATAAAAATTCAATAATTTTACCTCTTATATTTACATATCAATCTATACAGAATTTTTTTCATGAAATATTTATAAAATAAATATATTTCTAGATCTTTTTAACTGGTTCGGTTGAGGTGGAGGTACAAGCATTAAATAAGAACTGCATTCGTTAAAAATTAACAACGAAAATTAACATAACTAATAGCAAAAAAAGAAGCGGAAACCGCTCTTTTTTGTTCATTCTCTAAGCGTTAGCATAGCAGGTGAGTAGTTCACAAGATGCTCACAATCTAATTTTATTTAAAAATGAAATCTTATTAAGTGTAAATAATGCATAATCTAAAGTTGTAGTTCTAATTAATATACAATCTGATTCACCACTTTGTGTTCCTATCTTTACTAACTTTTTCTTTTCAGGAACATAGTCATTATCTTCAATAATCTCAACAATGTCCTCTAACAGAATATTAATTTCTGCAGTTTGCCATTCAATTGTTAATTGTTCATGTGTCTTTGTTACCTTAATATCTTGCATATAACTCTATTACCTACCTATTAAATTTGAATTTCATTATAAATGAATGTAACGAAATTATATCAAAAAGTTATAAAAACAGCTACAATTTTTTATTCTTAAACAAAGCACCAAGATTCCTATTTGTTAATTAAAAAACCAGGGATTATTACCCCTGGTGTCTCAAAAAAAATGTTTTAGACCCTAGAAAAAAGGGTTCTGTTGCAAAGTTTTCGAAACTCAAGTACACTTTGGACACAACCACCATACCTTTTTAGTGTAGCTTTGAAATAAACTTTGATCAAAAACAACTCGAAAACCTTCATTTTACAATACAGAAAATTCAAAATTCACCTGAGTAAACCTGTATATCGAATTAATAGTATCTTTTTTATAAAGAGTTTAATAATATATTATGGTTTCCATAAAATCCTTGGAAGATCCTTTATACCCTCTCCATCTATATATACAACATTCGTTTCAAATTTCACTTTTTGCCGTATTGCTTCTTTAAAATTTTTAAAATAGTTATCTACTGATTCTTCTGTAATACTAGATACGCCTTCATAATTATATAGGACTGCTTTTCTAACCTTTTCCGCCATCGCTTCATTAAATTGTTTTCCATCTTCACCTGTTAATTTACTCATTTTGTCTATATCTTTATCATAGAAGCCCACCTATTGTAAGTGATACTATCAAACTCATACCTACTAAATTTTTGGAATATAACATATTCTACTTCAACTCTTTTCTGTATAAATTATGAATTACAGTAATATGACACCATTATATCTCGGTGTTCTATAGCATATTTTATTTATATACAATTATTAAAATGTAAAAACCACAAAAACATCAAACCCTATTTTATTTCAAGGTGCGCCGTTATCTATAGCGCTGGAATAAAGTTTAATTAAAATGACCCTACTAAATCCCTATGCAATACACAAAAAGAAACCATTTTGAAAGATCTTTTATCAAGACCTAAAATAAAAAAAGATAGATAAATTAAAGGACATTACATATTTTATATGACTAATATGTAATGTCCTTTCTTATGCAACAATAGCGCTCTTTAACAGAAGACTCGATTTCAAGATAATCTTAACAGACATTAATATCGATCTTCAGTTACTGCCCCCTTATATGTCCTAGTGACAGGGTTCTTACCATAGACCGCAAAGCACCATGATGTCAATGATTCTCCTAATTCGAATGCTCTTCTTTTATGATTTAAATGTAATGAATTATAGTATTTCTATATAACCTTCTGTTCCATTTACTCGAATACGTTGCCCATCTTTTATCAGCTTGGTGGCATTTTCAACACCGACAACGGCAGGTAAGCCATATTCACGTGCGATGACTGCTCCATGGGTCATCAGTCCGCCAACTTCGGTGACAAGTCCTTTTATGGATACAAACAATGGTGTCCAGCCAGGGTCAGTAAAGGAGGTGACTAATATATCTCCATCTTCTAAATCAGCATCTTCCATGTTTAAAATGACACGCGCTCGTCCCTCTATAACTCCGGAAGAAACAGGCAGACCTAAAATCGCTTCGGCTGGGAGATTTTCTCGTTTGTACTCACCCGCAATAATTTCACCATCAGACGTGATAACACGTGGGGGAGTTAATTTTTCATATAATTTGTACTCGTCTTTTCGTTTGCTGATGATCTGGTAATCCAGTTTGTTTGTACGTACGACTTCGTGAAGTTCTTCAAAAGTGAGATAGTATATATCTTCTTTTTCGTGAATAACGCTGGCTTGCACGAGTTGTTCGGCTTCTTTCAGTAAAGCCTGCTTATAAATGAAGTAGCGATTAATCATGCCGTATTTTGGATATTCACGATAACCGATGAAATTCCGGATCAGGCTGATCATTCGTTTTGTCTCTTTGGCTTTTCGTTTACCATCCGGTAATTGCTTCAATCGATCTAATAACTCTTGTTCTTTTTTCAAAGCTTCCTGTCGCCCTTGCTCAAATTTCCGATTGCCAGAATTAGGATCAAATTCTTTGATGTTATTGAGAATCATGTGGACAAGTGTAGTTGGTTTTTCACTCCAACGAGCTTTAGTAATATCGATTTCTCCAGCACATCGCATTCCGTATTTGTTGAGATAAGCATAGATAGCATCTTGGATTTCCTGTCCACCATCAAACTTAACCAGTTCATCCAAAAAGTTATCATCTTTTACATGTTGTAAATAATTGATTACTTCCGGATAAGGACGAATCACATCTGCAACATCCAATAGCGCCAGACCCATTTCTGAAGTAATATTGTTTGGTGCAGATAGAGAAAGCGTGTCTGCTACGTTTTTTTCACCTAACCACTTGTTCATTTTCTCATTGATCCATGATGAAGCATCTATAGCAGCCATAATTACACCCAAACTTTGTGGGTCAAATAAAATCGTCTTTAATTTCTGGATATCTTCTAGAATACAATCAAATAAATCTGATCCTGATTTCGTTTGGATGTCTTGTTTTAACTCTTCTATCGATGTTTGACTACTCTGAATCAAATCAGAAACGATTGTCGGATCGTTTTCGATTTGTGCTTGAAAACCCGAAGACGATATACCTTTATTGCTTTTACTAGAACTCGGTACTTTTTTACCATCTGGTGACGATTTTATAAAATCTTCTCGCTCTATTATAGTCATGAGTGCGTCTTTTATAAGCGGATCGGATTGCCCCAAGGTATCTATTATCGTTTTTCTACTGACAGGCGAAGCCAGATTATGCGTGATATCAACAAATAACCTTCCACCAGCTTTAAACCTGGGTCCAAAAGATGTTAACTGGAATAAAGACATTCCCAATGGTTTCAAGGGATCGATCATCATTTGTTGGTGACCGACAGATACATAAACGTGATTTTCCTGATCATCTACTTCAGGGACAGGGTATAAAGTAGTGATGGGACGACTTTGCACGATATAAAATGTCTCGTCAGCCAGACACCATTCGATATCTTGTGGGCAACCAAAATAAGCTTCAATCTCTCTACCTATGCGTGCGAGCTGTAAAATTTGTTGTTCAGTAAGTGTTTGCGTCTTTTGCCGATCAGGATCGATCTGCTGTGTCTCTGTTCCGCCTTCTTTTAGTCCATAGATGGCCAATTTTTTTGTTGCTATCATCTTATCGACGATTTTATCTTCTTGCACCTTATAGCAATCCGCAGATACCAAGCCGGAGACAAGAGCCTCTCCTAGTCCAAAGCTAGCATCGATCGATAGTAGCTTTCGATTGGAAGTAATCGGATCAGCAGTAAATAAAATTCCTGAAGCCTGTGGGAAAATCATCCGTTGAATGATAACGGATAGGTAAACCTGGCTGTGATCAAATCCGTTTTGGATTCGGTAAATTACTGCGCGATCAGTAAATAGGGAAGCCCAACATTTACTGATGTGTCGCAATATTGCATCTTTTCCGATGATATTTAAATAGGTGTCCTGTTGACCAGCAAAGGAGGCAAATGGAAGATCCTCGGCTGTAGCACTTGAACGAACAGCATATGCATGCTCGAAGCCAAAAGTTAAGAGACATCGATCGATATCTTCTTCGATCCCCTTCTCGATCTCGATCCCCTCAATCAGCTCACGAATCTTCCTGCTAATTTCACTAATTCTTTCTCGTTCGTCCACTTTTTGAACTGCTAGTTGATCCAGTAATTGATGAAGCTCCTCATTTTTCCCAACGACTCTTTTATATGCCTCAGTGGTAACACAAAATCCCTCTGGTACAAGTATTCCTTCAATCCTCGAACATTCGCCCAAATTCATCCCTTTGCCACCAACCACCATTTGTCTCGTTTTATCGATCTCACGAAACTCTAGTACATATGGTTTCATTTCTTTCCCTCCCATTTATCGCTCAATACCAAGACGAATCATATGACAAAAATTGTTCATCTGATCAACCAATTACGCTGTCCACTCGTTCTTGCTCCTCGCGAAGTTCCATGTTCATATCAAACACTCCTTTAAAAAAATAAAAATAGGGGTTGACTGAAAAGGATTTTATGATGTATAATTAAAATAGGGATAAATTACACAAAAATCTATTACTGGTGTATCTATATAAATTTACCACAGTTTCTCATTTTTATCAATGTATTTACACGACCATAATTGTTGCAAATTCAAAGGAAGAAAAAACCCCATTTTACAAGACAAATGACTTACACTAAATGATATCCAAATATCCAATCATTTAGTGTAAGTCAGGAAAATACGGATTTACAACGTTAAGAAATTCCAATATTAAAAAGCCCAATTTCTTAGTATTAATATTAAGAAATTGGGCTTTTTTTCGTTACCCCATTAAAGCGCCCTATAATTGAATAAAAACCTAATTGATTTTTATGTCCCAAGGAGAAGAAGAAGTAAACTGCCTGCCCAAAGAAAATATGCAAGTTGAGTTAATATATACATGGATAATTAACAAAAAGCATGACATAAAATTGTCATGCTTTTTTTGCCTATTAAAAAATTCTTTTCGTACATTATTATTTTTTCAGTATATTAACGTAAAAACTCATTAATTCAGTGGTATTTTTCATTCTTTATACTAACTTTAAACAGTACAAACAATTTTCATTACCCATTAGCAAACTTTTTCCCTTCCCAGTAGCGGACTTTTTTTCCTTTGGACAACTCTCCTACATCACCCGCTTAAACATCTTCTCCAGTTCATACGTCGAATGATGCACAAGTATAGGTCTACCATGCGGACATGTGTAAGGATTTGTTGTTGTACGCAGTTCTTCTAGCAAAGCAAATATTTGATCGTTCGTTAAATATTGATTTGCTTTGATCGATGCTTTACAGCTCATCATAATGGCTGCTTCTTCACGCAGTTTTTTTATATCGACTTTTTTTAGTTTGACAACTTGCTGCATCATTTCATCGATGATTTCTATTTCCTGTCCTTTTGGGAACCACATTGGATGCGAACGAACGATAAAGGATTGATGACCAAATTGTTCTAAGAATAATCCTACCTTTTTCAATTCCTCTAATTGCTCTTCGACACGTAAGAATTCAGTGAGGGATAAATCAATACGATATGGTACGAGCAATTCTTGCACTTCTTTCGTTACTTGTCCTACTTTATCACGGAAATATTCATAATTGATTCGCTCTTGCGCTGCATGCTGGTCAATCATATATAAACCTTTATCATTTTGGGCGAAAATATAGGTTCCATGCATTTGCCCGATTGGATAAAGCGGTGGTAAGTCGTTTCCATTCATTTCGATTTCTTGGATTTCTGCTACTTCTTCTAATTCAAAATCTTCCTCGCTGTTATCCCATTCATTCCCGTCCTGGACAGATTTTCCAATCATTGATTTAGAAAGTTGCCAACTATTTTCTTCTTTTACTAAAGATTCTGGTGGCTGCCATTCCTGCTTCGGTGGTTGCCAAAGTAAATTTTTGTTTTGTGGTTTGGCTTGGATTTCTTCTTGTTTCTCATCCATTCCAGTCGGTAAGACGATGTTTGGCAGTGGTACTTCTTTCGGTTTTGTATGTTCAAAATGAAATTGCTCTTGTACACTTTCATCTTTTTCTTTTTTCTTTGATGTAACACCAGCATCTGGAATGAGCTGTATTTTTTTAAAGGCGTCCTGCAATGTTTTTTCAATCAATTGCAGTAATTCCTGCTCTTTACTAAAACGCACTTCTAATTTCGCTGGATGAACGTTCACGTCAACTAACATTGGATCCATCTCGATTGATAAAAAACCGATTGGATAACGTCCCACTGGAAGTAATGTGTGATACCCTTGCTGAATTGCTTTCATTAAGACATAGTTTCGAACGTAACGGCCATTTACAATCGTAGATATGTAATTACGAGATGCTCTCGTTACTTCAGGTAACGTTACATATCCACGAATGGTAAAGTCCAATGATTCCGCTTCAATCGGAATGAGTTTTTTCGCAACTTGAATGCTGTAAATTGCAGCAAGTACTTGCCTCACATCACCATTCCCTGAAGTGTGTAGCAGTTTTTTCTCATTATGAAACAATTTCAAAGATACTTCTGGATGGGACATAGCAATGCGATATACAATGTCTGTAATATTCCCAAGCTCTGTATGAATTGTTTTCATATATTTAAGGCGTGCTGGCGTGTTAAAAAACAGATTTTGAACCGTAATATCTGTCCCTTTACGGCTCGCTGTTTTTTCCTGCATTATAATGTCTCCGCCCTTAATAATAAGATGTGTACCTGGTGCATCTCCTGTACTTGTGACTAACTCTAATTCACTAACAGATGCGATACTTGGCAATGCCTCACCACGGAAACCGAGCGTGCGGATGCGAAATAAATCATTTTCATCTTTAATTTTACTTGTTGCATGCCGCTCAAAAGCAACAATACAATCTTCTTCAGCAATGCCATCTCCATTATCAATGATGCGAATTTTTGATAATCCAGCTTCTTCTAAGTGGATTTCAATAGATGTACTATTCGCATCGATGGAATTTTCGACAAGTTCTTTTACAACTGAAGCAGGTCGTTCGACTACTTCCCCTGCGGCAATTAAGTTAGAGAGTTGATCATCGAGTTTGCGAATTTTCCCCATCTACTTACTCATCCTTTCTTTAACTTTTTCTGCAAACGATACAGTTCATTTAAGGCTTCTAGAGGAGTCATATCAAGTAAATCGATTTTTTTAATTTGTGTTAATACAGCTGTTTCTTTTTGATCAAACATAGGCTTGTCTTCTTTTTTCACAGGCTGTTCTGTAGTAAAGAAAGATAGCTGTGATTCTGCAGGTTCTTCTTTCTCTTCTAGCTGCGGTTCTGATTTTTCTTTTACAACGACTGGTTCTTGGACAATTTCTTCTTGTACTTTCACTTCCACTCGTTTTGGAATGATGATTTCCTCTTGTCCTTCTAGCTGCGCTAACACTTCTTTCGCACGAGCAATTAAGCTATCTGGCAGTTCAGCAAGCTGGGCAACGTGAATACCATAACTTTTATCTGCTGCACCATCTTGAATCTTATGCAAGAAAACAACTTTTCCGTTTTCTTCAATAGCTGAAACGTGTACATTTTTCAGTTGCTCTAAGCTTTCTTCTAATACAGTTAGTTCGTGATAATGTGTTGAGAATAATGTTTTCGCTCCAATTTGATCATGAATATGTTCTATGATTGCTTGTGCGAGTGCCATACCGTCATACGTAGATGTACCGCGTCCAATTTCATCAAATAGAATTAGACTTCTTTCCGATGCATTCGCAATTGCATTTTTCGCTTCTAACATTTCGACCATAAATGTACTTTGACCTGAAATTAAATCATCTGCTGCACCTATTCTCGTAAAGATTTGGTCAAAGACAGGTAACACCGCTTCTGTTGCTGGTACAAAACAACCGATTTGCGACATAACAGTAATAAGTGCTAATTGACGCATATACGTACTCTTACCAGACATATTTGGACCCGTAATTAAAAAGACATCCATATTTTCAGGCATCATGCAGTCATTTGGAACATACAATTTGCCGTTCAATACTTTTTCTACAACAGGATGGCGACCATCTTTTATAAAGATTTCACGTTTATCTGTTAAAACTGGTTTTACAAATTGCTCTTCTTCACTTACTGTTGCAAAGCTTTGCAGTACATCTAGTTCACTAATAACTTTCGCTAGATGCTGTAATTTAGGAATAAACACCTTTACTTCTTCACGAAGTACAGTGAATAAATCATATTCTAGCTGTACAATTTTTTCTTCTGCCTCTAAAATCAATGTTTCTTTTTCTTTTAATTCATCTGTGACGAAACGTTCTGCGTTTGCAAGTGTCTGCTTACGCTCATAGCGCCCCTCTGGAAGAGCAGAAAGATTTGCCTTTGTCACTTCAATATAATAGCCAAAAATACGGTTGTAACCAATCTTTAATGATTTAATACCTGTAATATCACGCTCACGTTTTTCAAGCTCTGCAATCCACGTTTTTCCGTTCTTACTAACATAGCGATATTGATCTAATTTGTCATTATAGCCATCTTTTATAATATCCCCATCTTTTATAGAAAGCGGTGGGTTTTCTTGAATACTTCTTCCTAGTAACTCTGTTAAACTTTCACATGGATCAGCGCCTTGAATTAACCTTGCTGCATAAGAATTGTCTAATAAACTAATGGCCTCTAAAATAGCTGGCACTTGCAGAAGTGAACGTCTTAATTGCAGTAAATCACGCGCATTTACGTTACCATATGCGACTTTTCCTGCTAAACGCTCTAAATCATACACTTCTTTTAATTTTTCTTTTAAATCTTCACGTAAAAAATAGTCATTCACAAACGTTTCAACCATTTCTAAACGTTCTTCAATGTTGTCTTTTTGTATAAGTGGACGTTCCATCCACTGTTTTAACATACGGCCACCCATAGCTGTTTTTGTTTTATCTAATAGCCATAATAAAGAGCCTGTTTTCTCTTTTGTTCGAAGTGTTTCTGTTAACTCTAAATTACGCTTTGAATGTACATCAATTTTCATAAATTGATTTGTATAATAAATATCTACCGGCTGCAAGTGATCCAATGAACGTTTTTGCGTTCTTAATACATAATTCAATAAGCGTCCTACTGCTGTAACTAATTTCGTTTGCGTCACACTTTTAACAAGGTGTTCCAACCCTTCAGGAATCTTCGTTGCATCTTCATATGAAATTGTCATTTTCAATGTTTCTGTTAGCTTGTTTAGCTCATCTTTTGAAAATGTAGAATCTACAACAATTTCTTTTGAACCTGTTGCATACACCTCTAATAAAACATCTTCTACCGTACCCGTTAATAGTGTCACTGTATTTTGTCCTGTTGTTAAATCATTACAAGCCAGTGCATAAGAACCATCTTCAAAATGAGTTAACGCCGCTAAGAAGTTGTTTTCTTTCTCATCAATTGTGCGCCCTTCCATCATCGTTCCTGGCGTAATCAATTGAACAACTTCACGTCTTACAACACCTTTTGCTGTTTTAGGATCTTCTACTTGTTCACAAACCGCAACCTTATATCCTTTTTCAACAAGCTGTTCAATATAGTTTTTTGCTGCATGATATGGGACACCACACATCGGTATACGATCACTACTCCCACCATCTCGGCTTGTCAATGTAATTTCAAGCTCATGCGCTGCCTTTATAGCATCCTCAAAGAACATTTCATAAAAATCTCCTAAACGGAAAAATAAAAAGGCATCTTGATAATCTGCCTTGACCTTTAAATATTGTTGTATCATCGGGGTGTACTGTGCCATTTGTTTCCTCCATACTTCATAAAAATGTGCTATATTTATATGCCGCACTTCACGGACAATTTCCTCTCCACTTATAGGAGTCTCTCTTCATTATAGCACATTTTCAATACAAAATAGTTCCATCCAGTATGACTAATACTATGTAAAAAGCTAGGAAGAAATTCTCCCTAGCTTTCTATTATTCTTCTTCTGCATCTACAATAAAGTTTGGATCTAACTCTTCAAATTCATCATCATCTACTTCAAAGCTATCCTCATCCTCTGGACATCCATCTGGATTTACATTTACACAAATTTTCGTTTCACCGACAACTTCTGTTACAAATTCACGCTCTACCGTTACAACAATTTTGTTATC
Source organism: Bacillus sp. 105MF (assembly GCF_000374885.1). Lineage (NCBI taxonomy): Bacteria > Bacillati > Bacillota > Bacilli > Caryophanales > Bacillaceae > Bacillus > Bacillus sp. 105MF. The sequence goes on from NZ_KB895567.1 coordinate 27,243, forward strand.
ATTTGGTGAAACAATTGCTTCTAAACAATTTGGATGTTGAATAACGCGGGCAATAATTTCTAAATCTTCACCTGAAAAATTTTTGTCACGATATCCAATATTGATTTCATCCGTGTAACTAACACGTTCTGTTACAACTTCTGTTTTTGTGTTTTCATCAAATGAGTACCACGTATTCACATCGTAATATCCTTCAATTTCTACAGCCTTCCCATTCTTTCTTGCTTCATATGTGTGATTAATTACCCAACATCCGAGAATACTTGTCGGCTCATGATTTGATTCACATGTATGCGTTGACTTTGTATACTTACGTCCTTTGCCCACTACTGCCTTTGTAATAATCTCTCTAAATTCGGACATTCGGAACCCTCCTCAATCAATATTCACTTAATCATATGCGTGACAATAGCGGAATGTGTCATTCTTTTTTTGACAAAAGACTATAGAGCAAAATAAAAACAAAAAAGAGATGTCCATAAGACATCTCCCTTAACAATCACAATTCCCTTTTTTACTCTCTACTTCAGCACCCGTTTCACCTTTTAACACATTGCCACCAGTTGAAATTAAAATTTCATCCGTTACGTTATTAGAAATGGTACTTGCTACAAGCTGCAGTAAATCATTTACATATGTTTGTGAAGATTTAAATTCCTGTACAACCGGAATGCTATCAAGTTTATCTTGCAGAGCATCTATTTCCGCTTCTACTTTTTTCAATGATTCCCATTTTCCATAATGCTGTAAGTTTACGGCTTGTTTTTGCAGCGCTTTAATTTCATCAATTGCACGTTTTACATTTTCATTTTTATGAATTTGCGCTTCCGCACGTTTAAAGAAATCCACTTCTTCTGTTTCAGAAATCATTTTCGCTAATTCTTTCGCTTGCTCAACAATTTCATCTTTTGTATAAACTTTCATCTATTATTTCACCTCGAGTGGCTCCTCAACCAATTCCCCGTTTAGAGACCAAGTTTTTGCTTCCGTTACTTTTACTTTTACAAGCTGACCGATTGCATATTTTGGAGCTACGAAGTTTACAAGTTTATTGGTACGCGTATAGCCTGCAAGCACGTCGGGATTATTCTTACTTTCTCCATCAACTAGTACTTCAACGATTTGGCCTTTATATCGTTTATTCTTTTCCATAGAATATTCATTAACCAATGCATTTAAACGTTGTAAACGCTCTTTTTTTACTTCCATCGGTACATTATCCTTCATTTTTGCAGCAGGTGTACCTTCACGTGGAGAATAAATAAATGTAAATGCACTATCAAACCCTACTTCGCGATATAACGACATCGTTTCTTCAAACTGCTCGTCTGTTTCATTTGGGAAACCAACGATAATATCAGTTGTTAATACTGCATTCGGAATCGCTTCTTTAATTTTACGTACAAGTTCTAAATAGTGTTCCCGTGAATATTTACGTGCCATAATTTTCAACATATCTGTACTTCCAGATTGCACCGGTAAGTGGATATGTTCAACTAAATTACCGCCTTTTCCAAGTACTTCAATTAAGTGATCATCGAAATCACGTGGGTGACTTGTCGTAAAGCGAACACGTGCTATATCAATCTTACGAAGTTCATCCATTAAATCGCCAAGACCATATTCTAAATCTTCAAAGTCTTTACCGTATGCGTTTACGTTCTGACCAAGCAACGTAATTTCTTTATATCCATTTGCCGCTAAATGACGAATTTCATTAATAATATCTTCTGGGCGGCGACTACGTTCTTTACCACGTGTATATGGTACTATGCAATATGTACAGAATTTGTCGCATCCATACATAATATTTACCCATGCTTTAATATCACCACGACGTACTTTCGGAAGGTTTTCAATTACATCCCCTTCTTTAGACCATACTTCAACAACTGTCGCTTTTGAGAACATCGCATCTTTTAAAATGTACGGCAAACGATGAATATTATGTGTACCAAATACCATATCTACATGCTGGTTTTTTTGCATAATTTTATTTACAACAGATTCTTCTTGAGACATACAACCACACACACCAATTAAAAGATCTGGGTTTCTTTGTTTTAATGGTTTTAAATGACCAAGTTCACCAAATACTTTATTCTCAGCGTTTTCACGAATGGCACAAGTATTTAATAGAATCACATCTGCATCTTCTGTCGAAAATGTTGGTTCATATCCAAGTGTTGTAAAAATACCAGCCATTACTTCTGTATCATGTTCATTCATTTGACATCCATAAGTACGGATATAAAACTTTCTTCCGGCACCAAAGTTACGAAACTCTTCTGGCAAACCAAAATCACGTTCAATTTTAACTTCTTCTTTTCCGCGTTTTTTCGCATCTTTTAAAGAAGGCGGCTGATATACACTTTCAAAGTATTTACTGTAATCTTTTTCTCCTTTTTTCATAGAAGAATTGGCTTGTTGACTTGCTAATCGTTGTTGCTCGTTCATGGGTAATCTCCTTTCAACCTTAACTATACACACTCTGTAGTCCATTCTAATGACAATCAGACCCATCTTAAAGATTAGGATAGTTTGAGAGATAACTTGCCCCTTTGAAACTCGAGTAATCGATCTAACCATCCGTAAGAATGGAGTCTTCCCGACACCAATAGACATTCCCTTTTTTGTTGTTTTAACCTTGTCCTTTTAAATAACATGTTATTTTATTCCTATACACACTATCATAGTATAAAGTGTTTAGCCAAATTTAACAACAAAGAGACAGTATCATACCCACGTACTACAGCGCACAAACCAATTTTTTCTGACAAGACGATACACTATCGTTTTATCATTCTGAATTTTCCGAGTAAACAAAATATATTAAAAAGTTAACTCATTTTGTTTACTCACCATGTAAATAAAAAAGCTGCCATTAAGCAGCTTTTTTATTATGATTACATAAATTCAGCAACGAGTTCATCAAACATTTTTTGATCCATTTGTAAATCAGCTTGCACTAAAGGCTTTTCACTATATCCCTTTACAAGTTCTTGGTAAGAAGGCTGCTCTGTATTTTGATAAATTAAGCCTGTTACTAAACCTTTGTTTTCCATTAATGTTTGCATAGCAATCATACGATTAGATGGATCGTATCCTTCGACTGTGCTTAATTTTGTTAAATTCTCTTTAAACCAATCATACGTATTTACTTTATTATAAGTTACACATGGGCTAAATACATTAATTAAAGAGAATCCTTTATGCTGAATACCAGCTTCGATAAGCTGCGTTAATTCTTTTAAGTCACTAGAGAAGCTTTGTGCCACAAAAGTTGCACCAGCTGTTAACGCCATTTCCATTACAGATAACGCTGGTTCAATTGAACCTTGCGGTGTACTTTTCGTTTTAAATCCCGCTTCGCTACGTGGTGAAGTTTGACCTTTTGTTAAACCGTAAATTTGGTTATCCATAACGATGTACGTAATGTCAATGTTACGACGAATCGAATGAATCGTATGTCCCATACCGATTGCAAAGCCATCTCCATCACCACCAGATGCGATAACTGTTAAATCACGGTTTGCCATTTTCACACCTTGTGCAATTGGGAGTGCACGCCCATGAATACTATGAACACCATATGAATTAATATAACCTGAAATACGACCTGAACAGCCAATTCCAGAAATAACAGCTAATTCATCTGGGTTTAAACCAACGTTAGCTGCTGCACGTTGAATCGCAGCTTGCACCGAGAAGTCTCCGCAACCTGGACACCAGTTTGGTTTTACACTGTTCCGAAAGTCCTTAAATGTTGCCATTTAATACAACCCCTTTTTTGCATTCGTTGTAAATTTCTTTTGGTAGGAATGGATTCCCGTCATATTTTAACAGACTAGAAATTTTCTCACCAATGCCAAGATTCATTTTCATAATGTTAGCAAGCTGACCAGTTGCATTGTTTTCTACTACAACAACGCGTTTTGCACCCTTTACAAGTGGAAGAATTTCATCAGTTGGGAACGGATGAATTAAACGAACATGAGCATGATTTACTTTTAATCCTTCTTGCTCTAAACGCTCCATTGCTTCTTCAATTGCACCACGAGTAGAGTTAAAGCCAACTAACAATACATCAGCTTCATCATACTTAGCATTTTTGTAAACAGGGGTATTAAACTTTAAATTCTCCATTTTACGGAAACGTTTGTCCATTTGTGCTTTACGATTCAGTGCTGATTCAGATGGTTTACCAGTTTCATCATGTTCTACACCTGTCACATGGTGAACACCATTTTTCATACCAGGTAAAACACGTGGTGAAACACCATCTTCTGTCACTTCATAACGTTTAAAGTAAGCTTTATTTTCACGATCTGGTAACTCTGCCTGTAAATCAAGCTTACCGCGGCGAATTTCTACTCTGTCTAACTTCAATGGTTCTACTGTTTGCTTTCCTAAAGAAAGCTGTAAATCTGTTAAGAAAATAACAGGAACTTGATATTCTTCCGCTAGGTTAAATGCTTCTACGATATCATAGAACGCTTCTTCAACAGTACTTGGCGCCATTACGATTTTTGGAATTTCACCGTGTGTCCCGTAAATCATCGCCATTAAATCAGATTGCTCTTGCTTTGTTGGTAAACCAGTACTTGGACCACCACGCTGTGTATCAACGATTACAAGTGGCGTTTCTGTAATACCAGCTAAACCAATTGATTCCATCATTAAAGATAAACCAGGTCCTGCTGATGCTGTTAGGGTACGTACACCCGCATAGTTCGCACCAATTGCCATTGTACAAGCAGCAATCTCATCCTCTGTTTGGATGACTGTTCCGCCTACTTTTGGTAATTTTTTAATTAAGTATTCCATAATTTCAGAGGCAGGTGTAATCGGATATGCTGACATAAAGCGCGCTCCACCAGCTACTGCGCCAAATGCAATTGCATCGTTACCGATCATAAACATACGTTTTTGACCATCAGCTTTTTCAAGCTGCATCATATTCACTTTCTCACCAAGTAATTCTTTCATATATTGAGAGCCGCGTTTGATTGCTTCCATATTCTTTTTAACGACTTGCTCTCCCTTGCGACCGAAAATTTCTTCAACAACTTCTAAATATACAGTTTCATCTAACCCTAATACTGCACTAGATGCCCCAACGGCAACCATGTTTTTCATTAATGATGTCCCTAATTCAGAGGCAATATCTGTAAACGGTATTGCATATAGATTTACATCTGAACTTTCTGGTATAGTTGGATTAAATTTTGCATCTGCAACAACAATTCCACCTGGTCGTAGTTCGTGGAAGTTAAAATCAATTGTTTCTTGATCAAAAGCAATTAAAATATCTAAATCATCTGATATTGCGCGTACTTCAGTTGTACTTACGCGAATTTTATTATTTGTATGACCACCCTTAATTCGTGATGAAAAGTGGCGGTAACCGTATAGGTAATACCCTAAGCGGTTTAATGCAATACAGAAGATTTCTCCTGTACTTTCAATTCCTTCACCTTGTTGTCCTCCAACTTTCCATGAAAGTTGACTAATCATCTCCTACACCCCTTTTGGCTGCATTCATTGTAGTGTATTTTTTTACAGTAATAGTGTAGCACTTTTTATGCAAAGAAACTACAATGGACACAAATTATACCTCTTCAGACTTCCCTGAATGTTTCGCATAATCTTAATTCGTCTACAATTCTAGCCTTACAATGAAAAAAATGCAATAATTTGGCCTGAATTTCATTCGAATTTTTTAATTTTTCTAACTTTTTGTTTTCAAATAAAAAAACAATAAAAATAAGAAACTAGAAAGAAATATGATTAATGAAATTATCATATAAAAAGCTTTGAACATTTATTTCACTGTATCGCTTACTCAGTTCATTGATTACATATTCATAACGCCGATACGCTTCCACACCGACAACCATTTCTGTGATACCATCAAAATCCGAACCAAATCCTATATTGCGCTCTCCTCCGAGCGAACAAATGCGCTCCACATGCCGTAATATGTCATCCATATAAGCAGGCCTATGGTTGGTTAAAAACTCCGGAACGAACGTTACACCAATTACACCATCTTTTTGAATAAGTGCTTGTACTTGTTCATCTTTCAGATTACGCGGGTGCTGACAAAGCCCATAACAATTTGAATGTGACGCAATTGGATATTGAGCAATTTCCATCACATCCCAAAAACCTTTTTCATTTAAGTGAGACACATCTGTCCATAAACGAAACGAATTCAGCTCTTCTACAACCTTCTTACCAAACGCAGTAAGTCCCGCTCCTCTTGTTTCCAGTGCTCCATCAGCTAATAAATTCGCATGATTCCACGTGAGTCCCATAGATCGGACTCCTAAACGATAGAGCGTGCGCAATTTCATCATTTCTTTTCCAATTGCTTCGCCGCCTTCTAATGTTAAAATCGCGCCAATTTCATTTGCTTCTAACTGCGCTATATCTTTTTTTGTCTGAATCAATTTCATGTTTGGTAACGATAAAACCTGCTTATAAAATATATCTATCATAGCTAACGTAGCTTCAAAACGTTGTTCATATGGTACGATTTCAGGTACATATATCGCAAAGCATTGTACGCTTCCTTTTCTTTGCTCCAATTGTTCAAATGTAATATGTAAAGACGGATCATTTTGAAAATTCTTCTTTCCTTTTGCACTCCATAGTTGCCATAGTACATCACAGTGCGCATCAAACACTTTCACTTTCATTTCCCCTTTCCCATAAAAACAACCTGTTTGCATAAAAGCAAACAGGTTGTTCAAACTTAACGAGGTTCTACAATTAATTTTATTGCTGTACGTTCTTCACCATCAATCATAATGTCTGTAAAAGCTGGGATACAAATCAAATCCAAACCACTAGGCGCTACAAACCCTCTTGCAATTGCTACTGCCTTCACAGCTTGATTTAATGCACCTGCGCCAATAGCTTGGATTTCTGCTGTTCCGCGTTCGCGAATAACTCCAGCAAGTGCACCGGCTACAGAGTTAGGGACCGAAGTTGCTTTAACTTTTAATATTTCCATTCCTCGTTTCCTCCTCGTTTCTTTAAAAAGTATTAGCGATTGATTTCACTTTAACTTATATTCACGAGGGGAGACATGTATTCCTGCTAAATTTCTGTAATTTTTCTAAAAAGTTAAAATATAATGTTTTTTCTAACTTTTAAATAATCTTATTCGAAAAATGGCTGATCATCATTGATTAAAATACGTTCAATTTTTTTCGCTTTTCCTGTATTTGGATCCACATCAATTAATACTGCACTTAGTTGCGTTCTTCCATTTGTTACTTCAAAACGTACAGGTAAATTCGTTAAAAATTTCTTCAGTACAGCTTCACGATCCATACCTAAAATCCCATCATACGGACCAGTCATTCCAACATCTGTAATATAAGCTGTTCCGCTTGGCAAAATACGATTATCTGCTGTTGGAACATGCGTATGTGTCCCTACGACTGCCGTAGCACGTCCATCTACGTACCAACCAAGCGCCTGTTTTTCACTTGTTGTCTCAGCATGAAAATCAATAAAGATAATATTTGTACGTTTTTTCGCAATGTTAATTAATTCATCTACTTTTCGGAACGGGCAATCAATTGGCGGAAGGAACGTACGTCCTTGTAAATTAATTACCGCTACTTCGGTACCGTTACAATTTACAAAAATAAGTCCTTTTCCCGGTGTTCCCTCTGGAAAATTGGCTGGTCTTGCAAGATATTTTGCATCATCAATAAACTCAAACACTTCACGGTTATCCCAAGCATGATTTCCAAGCGTAACTGCTTGTGCACCACACTCTAAAAAGTTTCGGTAAATTTTCTCTGTAATACCACGGCCACCTGCAGCATTTTCTCCATTAATAATTGTTACAGTAGGCGTATATTTTTTCTTTAACGCCGGTACGTATTGTTGAATCATACCTCTTCCAGGGGATCCTACTACATCTCCAACAAATAAAATTCTCATATGTCTTACCCTTTCTATGTACTACTTATTTTATTATTCACTAATAAGAAAAACAAATTGCTCATTAAAACTCTTCTTCCATTCTAGCCAACTAGAATGGAAATCGAATAAAGTAATTTGCAAACGATTTATTTTATATTGCCCAATCCCAGCACAAAAAAATAAAGTGGTGTTTCACCACTTTATTTTGCGTATTCCACTGCACGTGTTTCACGAATAACTGTTACTTTAATATGTCCTGGATAATCCAGTTCATTTTCAATACGTTTTCGAATATCACGCGCTAAACGATGGGCTTCTAAATCATCGATTGTATCCGGTTTTACCAAGATGCGAACTTCACGTCCTGCTTGAATTGCAAAAGATTTTTCTACTCCTTCATAGGATTCTGAAATCTCTTCTAACTTTTCAAGACGACGAATATAGTTTTCAAGCGTTTCACTACGAGCTCCTGGTCTTGCAGCTGATAACGCATCCGCTGCTGCAACTAAAACTGCAATGATGGAAGTTGGTTCTGTATCACCATGGTGAGATGCGATACTATTAATAACAACCGGATGCTCTTTATATTTCGTTGCGAGTTCAACACCAATTTCAACGTGACTACCTTCTACTTCATGGTCAATTGCTTTTCCGATATCATGCAATAGACCTGCACGTCTTGCTAGTTTTTCATCCTCGCCAAGCTCCGCTGCCATAAGTCCTGTTAAGTACGCTACTTCCATAGAGTGTTTCAACACATTTTGTCCATAACTTGTACGGTATTTCAAACGACCTAAGATTTTAATTAAATCTGGATGTAATCCGTGGACACCTACTTCAAATGTTGTTTGTTCCCCAACTTCGCGAATATACTCATCCACTTCACGTCTCGATTTTTCGACCATTTCCTCAATACGTGCTGGGTGAATACGTCCATCCTGTACGAGCTTATCAAGAGCGATACGAGCTGTTTCACGACGAATTGGATCGAACCCTGATAGGATTACCGCTTCTGGCGTATCATCAATAATAAGGTCAATACCTGTTAACGTTTCTAACGTACGAATATTACGACCTTCACGCCCGATAATACGTCCCTTCATTTCGTCATTTGGAAGATTTACAACCGAAACGGTTGTTTCAGCAACATGATCAGCTGCACATCTTTGCATTGCAAGAGATAAAATCTCTTTTGCTTTCTTATCCGCCTCTTCTTTCGCACGAACTTCACTTTCTTTTACCATAACGGCAATTTCATGAGAAATTTCACTTTCCACTTTCCCTAAAATGATTGCTTTCGCTTGTTCGCGTGTCAGATTGGAAATGCGCTCTAATTCCGTTTGTTGCTTTTGAACTAACTCTCCCACTTTGCTTTCCAACTCTTCAATCTGTTGTTGTCTCGCTACAAGAGATTCCTCTTTCTTTTCTAACATCTGCTCACGTTTATCGAGCGTCTCGTCTTTACGATCAAGGTTCTCTTCTTTTTGCATTAAACGATTTTCTTGTTTTTGTAATTCGCTTCTACGATCACGAATTTCTAATTCAGCTTCTGTACGAAGTGTATGAATTTCATCCTTTGCTTCTAAAAGCGCTTCCTTCTTAAGTGCCTCTGCTTCACGATTTGCATCTTCTAAAATGCGTCTCGCTTCGTTTGCTGCACCATTAATCTTCGCTTCTGCAATAGACTTTCGAACAAAAAAGCCAACAACTGCACCGACTGTTGCAAGCAAAATGGAGATGAGTATCCAAATTAATGTACTACTACTCATGATTTCACCTCCCCTTGCCATGAATGAAAAAAGACTGTCGGCATGTACATTAATTTGCAACGTACAGCAAAGACCGTCGCCCCGCTTTTTAAGGGACTTTCTTCATTTCACAATTAAAATGTCATATTATTATTTCGAAAAGGTATAGAACCTACTCCGAATGTTACTTCTCTTCTAGAGAAGAGTGTATCGTATATAAGAAAAAATATACATTCTCATTGTATCTATCGCAATTTTCATTGTCAAGCGTTGTCTACTTTTACTTTCTTTACCTTTGTCATATAAATCTCCTTTTAACGAAAAAAGTTTATATTCACGAAAGATGACACCCCTTACCTAATCAGTTTTAACAAGGGAGAACGCCTGAATGAAAGGCCTTGCTACATATTATTGTGAAATAAAAAACAAAAGACACGAAATCGTGTCTTTTGTTAATCTAGAATAGCATCTTCTTCTAAGTTTCCAGAATCTTCACCAATACCATGATGTTCACGAATAAAGAATGCAATTTCATCTCTTAATTCTGGATTTTCTTTTAAGAATTGTTTTGCATTTTCGCGCCCTTGTCCTAAACGTTCTTCATTATAAGAATACCAAGCACCACTTTTTTGAACGATATCAAGTTCAGAAGCCATATCTAAAATTTCGCCTTCTCTTGAAATCCCTTCTCCGTACATAATATCAACTTCAGCAACACGGAAAGGAGGTGCTACTTTATTTTTCACTACTTTTATTTTTGTTTTGTTACCAACAATATCATTACCTTGCTTTAATTGCTCAGCGCGACGCACTTCAAGACGAACTGTTGAATAGAATTTCAACGCACGACCACCTGGAGTTGTTTCTGGGTTCCCGAACATAACCCCAACTTTTTCACGAATTTGGTTAATAAAGATTGCAATTGTTTTTGATTTGTTAATCGCACCGGAAAGCTTACGAAGTGCTTGTGACATTAGACGTGCTTGTAAACCGACGTGAGAGTCACCCATTTCTCCTTCGATTTCCGCTTTTGGTACAAGAGCCGCTACAGAGTCAATTACGATAATATCAATTGCACCGCTTCGTACTAAAGCTTCTGCAATTTCTAGACCTTGTTCTCCTGTATCAGGCTGTGATAATAGTAATTCATCAATATTAACGCCTAGTTTTTGTGCATATACCGGATCCATCGCATGTTCTGCATCAATAAATGCTGCTTGTCCACCTTGACGTTGCACTTCTGCAATCGCATGTAAGGAAACCGTTGTTTTACCTGAGCTTTCAGGTCCATAAATTTCGATAACACGTCCGCGCGGGTAACCACCAACACCTAAAGCTACATCAAGTGCTAATGAACCACTTGGAATTGTAGAAATTCTACGTTCTGCCTGTTCTCCTAATTTCATAATGGAACCTTTACCAAATTGCTTCTCTATTTGTTTTAACGCCATATCTAATGCCGCTTGACGATCACTCATTCAAAATTCCTCCTTAACTGAATTGCTAATCTTATTATACCTATTTTCATATCAATTTGCCAACAAAAATCGAACGTTTATTCGTTTTTTTGTTTTCCATGGAAAAAGTTTCATTTTTCATCACAAAAAAACTAGAAGAAACTCATATCTCTTCTAGTTTTTTGTATAAATGATAAAATCCATATTTCACAGAGCGTTCTCGAATTTGCTGACGACTTCCACTTAATTTAAGAGGAAAAACAAACGTTGGTTCATTCTTTATCGCTAAACCTACAAAAACAGTACCAGGCTCTTTATTTTCCGAAGCACCCGGTCCTGCCACTCCAGTAAAGCTAATCCCAATATCTGCCTTCAATAGTGTCTTTACATTTTCAGCAAGATAACGAGCACATTGTTCGCTAACAGCACCGACTGTTTGTAAGGTTTCTTCAGGCACTTGTAAAACATGTTGTTTCACATCGTTATGATAGCAAATCACGCCGCCTTTAAAAACAGAAGATACGCCGGCATTTTCTGTTACTTGATTTCCAAACAGACCGCCTGTTAAACTTTCTGCACACGCTAAAGTTAAAGCTTTTTTCTTCAATAAATCAATCGCTTTATTATGAAGAAAATCTTGATTATATCCGTAGAAAAACTCCCCTACTCGTTCTAAAATCAAATCTTCTATATGTTGAATTAACACTTCCGCATGCTTTACATCATGGTGTTTAGCGGTCAAACGAAGCGTTACTTCTCCATCTGAAGCTAGCGGAGCAATTGTTGGATTCGTTTGCCCATCAATTAAGTCTTGAACTTTCACTTCCAGTTGGGATTCTCCAATGCCGAAAAAACGAAGAACACGGGAATATATATGCTCTTCAGTTGTAAAGTTACGTAAAAACGGCTCTACGTAGCTTGTATACATCGGTTTCATTTCTTTTGGCGGGCCCGGTAATAAAATATAAACCTTCTGGTTCTTAGCTAGCCCCATACCCGGTGCCATACCATGATCATTTGCAAATACAGTCGATCCTTTCAAAACAAGTGCTTGTTTCTTATTATTTTCTGTGAATTCGCGTCCTGTACGTTTAAAATACTCGCCAATTGACGTTAAAGCCTCTTCATCATAAACAAGTTCTTCTTGTAAGGTTGAAGCAATTGTTTCTTTCGTTAAATCATCTTTTGTCGGTCCTAATCCACCAGTAAAAATAAGTATATCTGCACGCTTCTCAGCAATTTGAATTGCTTCTTGTAAACGATGATTATTATCACCTACAACCGTATGATAATACACATTAATTCCGATGGAAGCTAACTTTTCAGATAAAAACTTCGCATTTGTATTTGTAATTTGCCCGAGTAACAATTCTGTTCCAACCGCAATAATTTCGGCATTCATTCCGACTCCCCCATAAGCTGTTATTTTGAATTTACAAAAGCAGCTCTATTTTTCCAGAAATAGTCCCAGCCAGAAATAACCGTAAAGATAAGTGCAATCCATATGAAAATATCCGCAACCGGAATATGGATTAAATTTAACGGTACATCATGTAATAAATATGCTGAAATCGCAATAATTTGTGTCCATGTTTTAATTTTCCCTAACATATTCGCCGCAACAACCTCACCAGTTCCAGCCAATATAAGACGTAATCCTGTTACAGCAAACTCACGGCTAATGATTACAATAACAATCCAAGATGGAACATATTGCATTTCTACTAATGTAATAAGCGCTGCTGAAACAAGTAACTTATCAGCTAATGGATCAAGAAACTTACCTAGATTCGTCACGAGATTATACTTTCTTGCATAATGTCCATCAATCCAATCTGTAGCTGAAGCAACAATGAAAACTATCGCTCCTACTAAATGTTGAATTGGTAAATCTACATTTCCAACTGTATATGTTCCCCAGTTAAAAGGAGCTAACATAATTACTAAAAAAATTGGAATTAAGCAGATTCGAGATATTGTAATTTTATTTGGTAAATTCACAGCTATTCCTCCATCATGTCAAAAACATTTGTTCATTGGAAAAAAGTCATCGAAGCGATGACTGTTATTGTGCAGGTTGTCCTACCCCTAGATTTTTAATCACTAATCTTTGGTGATATTCCTTTTCTGGATCTAGTGGGAAAGCAACAACTTGGCCATTCAGTTTAATTTCAACATTCGGTGCACTTCCAATGTTGAGAAGTACTTCTTTTGCTGTTGTTAAATCATGTTTTTCTGTTTGACCTTCTTGAAGTGTACCATTAAAAACGACATTTCCACCTTCATTTTTAATGTCTACATAACTTGCACCCTTCGCTGTAATTTCTAACTGCAGTGCTTTATTATTATGAATTTCCAAAGTAGATACCTTACCACTTGTTCCAACAAGCTTCACTTCTTCTTGTCCAGCAGGCGGCTGTTGTGCTGGTGGTTCTTCTTTCTTTGGCTCTTCTTTTTTAGGTTCTTCTGCTTTTACTTCTTCTTTCTTTTCATCAAGCGGAGAATTTTTCGCCTTCTGTACTTCTATTTGTTCACTTTTCGTTTGTTTTACTTGTCCTTCATCTTTTCCAATTAGCCATTGGAAAACAAACCACACAGCTACGCCTACTGCAATTACCAATAATGCAATCAATATTTTAGACATATGATCTGCTATTGGAAGCGATGCTGCTTTTTGCATAGTTTCTTGTGTTTTTTGACCTTTTGATATTTGCGGTACATCATGAGATTCAGATTGTGGTACTACGCTTTGATACTCTACAATCAACTCTTCTCCGTTCAGACCAACCGCGTCCGCATATTGTTTAATAAATGCACGTGCATAAAATGCACCAGGCAATATACTATAATCGCCCTCTTCAATTGTTACTAAATACCGTTTTTGAATTTTCGTTACCTCATGTAGCTGATCAATAGATAAGCCTTTCGCTTCTCTTGCTTCCTTCAGCTTTTGTCCTAATTCCGTCACTACTAACACCTCAATATTTCTTTAAAAGTCAAACATAGAGAAATTATTTTGCGCTCCTTGCTCAATTTCATCTACTAAATTATATTGAATTTCTTCATCATAATCGTTACGCAATTCAATAATATAATCAAAATCATCAAGTGTATATTCTGATTGACTCACAAATACATCTGGATGTTCGACAACTTTAGTTGCGGGTAACCTCATAATTTCACGAACGAGTTGCCAATGCCTTTCATTCGCACGCTTTGTTGAAACAATGCCATCTAATATAAAAATATTATCGTCACTATACTCATCTTCAATCAGTTGACTGCGTACAGTTTGTTTAATAAGAGTAGACGAAACAAATAGCCAACGCTTATTTGCACAAACACTTGCGGCAACGATAGATTCCGTTTTTCCAACGCGAGGCATTCCTCTTATTCCGATGAGTTTATGTCCTTCTTTTTTCATTAGTTCCGCCATAAAATCAACGAGTAAACCCAATTCATCACGAACAAAACGAAATGTTTTCTTATCATCTGCGTCTCGCTGTATGTACCTACCGTGCCTAACTGCCAACCTATCTCTGAGCTTTGGTGGACGATATTTCGTTACCGTTATATTATCCATCGTATTCAAAATTGATTCAAGTCTAGAGATTTGCTCTTGGCTATCACACATAAGCAACAGCCCGCGCCGAGCGTTGTCTACACCATTAATTGTGACAATATTAATACCAAGCATACCGATTAACGAAGAAACGTCACCAAGCAAGCCAGGTCGGTTTTTATGTATTTCATATTCAAAATACCATTCAATCATCAAATGTCACTCCCCCTGCTTACTTTACACCTACGTACTATATTATATGATTTTACGTTAATAGGGAAGATAAATGTATAATGAATCACGGTATTTTCAATACCTAAAAAAAAGAGAGGATTTTCTCCTCTCTTTTTTACTTATGTTGTACAAACTTTACCATTAAGTTAGCAATCATGTGTTGTTCTTGTTCATCAGCCACTTTCCAAAGCTCAGCTAATAATTTTTCTTGATCATTTCGCGCCTCTACTTCATTTGCCAAATAATCGCCTACACGGAATGCCATATCTGAAACTGCACCACCATCAAGCCCTTTTCCTTGCGCCTGTTCTAAACGTTCTCCTAAAAAGCTTTTCCACTGGTCAAAATTCTCTAATACTGACATGTTTAAGCACCTCACTATTAAGTAATAGAATCATACTTAATTTGTACAATTTCTCACTTTTTATGTACATATTTTTATTTTAACAATGCCAGCCACCGTTTACTCCAATAATTTGCCCTGTTATATAGGAAGCCCCTGGTGATACAAGGAAAGAAACAGTTTTGGCGACTTCCTCTGGAAATCCAATCCTTCCAGCTGGAATCTCTTCTGCGATCTCTTTCTTGTCCTCTTCTGAAAACACACTTAACATTTCCGTCTCTATGGCTCCTGGTGCCACTGCATTTACACGTATACCACTTAGCGCAACCTCTTTTGCGAGCGCCTTTACATAAGAGTTTTGTGCACCTTTTACCATAGAATACAGCACCTCACAAGACGCTCCTACTTGTCCCCATATAGATGAAATAACAACGATATTTCCACTTCGCAGGCGGATCATCGATGGAAGCGCAAGTGAAAGAAGGTTATAAACACTCTTCACCTGCAATTCCACCATCTCATTCAATTGCTCATTTGTCACATCTGTCGCCAAACCAAATATACTTTTTCCAGCTGCATACACAATAACATCAATCGGATAATGAATTTGCGCCCAGAGCTTTTGCACGCCATCTACCGCTGCTAAATTCGCTTGAACTGGAATAATTGCACCAAGTTGCTGTTCTAATTTTTTTATTTTCTCTTCACTTTTGTTGTAATGGACATACACCGTATAACCATCTTCAACTAATTGTTTCGAAATTGCAGAGCCAATTCCTCCGCTTCCTCCAGTCACTAATGCAAACTTTGTCATATGTATCCTCTCTTATCTTTCCTCTACAGAGAAACTCTTTCAAAACACTAATCTTATCATGTATTCACAAACAAATAATACCCCCACCTTACAATTCAGCAATAGCCAAAAGGTTAGGTGGGGGATAAACTGTCCGTAAAGTTCTAAATCGTAAGGCTTAAGCCCCACTTATTCATGTTTCATTTTATTTCTTCGGCAAGACTTGGCAAATACTCATTCTTTCTTCAGATAAAAATACTTTGGCTGCTTCTTGTAAATCTTGAACAGTTAATCCCTCTAAAACGGACAGAGCATCAAACAAACTAGATTCATTAAACGCATACCTTGTGAATTGATTTGCAATATATTCAGGTGAGTTAAGCGATCGTAAAAAGCCGCCAATTTTCTTTTTCTTTACACGCTCTAACGCATTCTCATCTAATTCATTATAATTAGTCTGTAGTAAAACACCTTTTAAACGTTCAGCTAGCTCATCAGGTTGCTTCGTATCACCACCAACCATCGCAAAACCAAAGTTACCTTCTTCTGTATAATCATAAGAGAATGAGTCATCAATAAGTCCTTCATTATATAAAGACTCATAATGAACTGATCCTTTCCCAAATAAATAATCTAAAAGTAATGTAAGCGCGATCTCTTGTTTTAAAAGCTCTTGCCCTTTTTCTTTAAGCCCAGTCGCCTTTATGCCTATTAAACATTTCGGTGTTTGAACAGGCATAGAAATAATTTTTTTCTTTTCATTTACTGATTCTGGTTCATCTTCAAACGAACGTACGATTTCTGGTTGATTTTTATAATCTTTTTTCGCCTGATTTTCACGTACTAAGTTCATTGTTTTTTCTGGGTCAATTGCTCCTACAACAAATAACAACATATTGCTAGGATGATAAAATGTCTCGTAGCACTCATACAATAAGTCTTTTGTAATTTTACTAATGGACTCAATTGTTCCTGCAATATCGATTTTAATTGGGTGTTTGACAAATAAACTATCGATTAAGCCAAAATACAAACGCCAATCCGGGTTATCTTGATACATTTGAATCTCTTGACCAATAATTCCCTTTTCCTTTTCAACTGTTTTTTCAGAGAAATAAGGTTCCTGAACAAAATTTAATAATGTATTTAAATTTTGTTCTACATTTGATGTACATGAAAACAAGTACGCTGTTCTCGTAAATGATGTAAACGCATTCGCAGAAGCACCTTGTTTACTAAACAACTGAAACGCATCATGATCTTCTTTTTCAAACAATTTGTGCTCAAGAAAATGAGCAATCCCATCTGGCACTCGAACCATTTCTTCTTTTCCAAGTGGAACAAACGTGTTATCAATGGAACCATATTTTGTTGTAAACGTCGCAAAAGTTTTATTAAATCCTTGCTTCGGCAATATATATACATCTAACCCATTTGGAAGCTTTTCATAATAAAGTGTTTCTTTTAATTGTTCATAAGAAATTTTCTCCATCTATTCTCCCTCCGTTCCGTGTAAAAAGTAAATCGTATCTAGCTCAATATTATTGGCAACCTTTACAATTTTCTCTTTTGTAACACGTTCAATTCCAGTTAACCATTCCTCTACTGGACGGGTACGTTCTGCAATGACGCCATGATAAAGCATTTCTACGAAACCACGCGGTGTATCAATTGCCTCTAAAATTTGGTTTTGAATTACACTCTTTGTTTGATGAATTTCTTCTTCAGAAAAGTCACCGTTTTGCATTGCTTTCATTTGCTCTTTAATAATCTCGACTGCTTTTTCATAATTTTTCGCTTCAATTCCCGACATAACAAAGAGAAGACCTTTATGACTTTCAAAACGCGACGCTGCATAATAGGCTAAACTGTTTTTTTCACGTACATTCACAAATAATTTCGAATGTGAGAATCCACCAAATAACCCGTTAAACAGCTGTAGCGCAAAATAATCCTCATCACGGTACGTAATATATGTGCGATATCCGATATTTAATTTACTTTGCTTTAATTCTTGTTTTTCAACAATTTCTTGTTCTTCATTATTTCGCTTATGAAGAATGACATTTTTGTCTTTTGCTGTACGAGGCGCGATTGAAAAGTATTTACCTACTAAGTCAACCGCATCTTCATCTATGTCACCAATGATATATAGATCCATTTCATCTTCCGCTAACACCTTTTGATAATAGCGGTATAAAGTTTCATTTGTAATGGAGGCAACGCGCTCTTTTTGACCATTTGCACTTAAACGATATGGTTCTACTTTACACATTTCTTCTATTAATCGTTCATTCGCATAGCGCATTTTATCATCATATGTAGCTTCAATTCGTTGCACGAGCGCTCTTTTTTCACTTTCTACAATTGATGATAAAAAACCGCTCCCTTCAGTTGCTGGGTGTAATACAATATCAGACAGTATAGACAGTGCTTTTTCAAACAACGGCGGTGCATCTTGTAAATATGTTTCGTTGGCAATATCCACATAAATAGAGATGATATGATCTTCCCCTTTTTTACTTACATCTACCGCCAGAGAAGAACCGTACAACTCCTCTAAATATTGGCGAAGACGAATTACAGATGGCAGTTTTTCTGTTGCACTTTGCAATACATATGGTAATAAAGCACGCTCTGTCACCGTTTCTTCATTTAAAGGTGCTTTAAGGCGAAATACAAATGTATTTGTTTTATATTTATCTGTCGGAATCATATGTACACGTAAACCACCTAGTTCATGCATTTGCTGTTCCATCAGTTTCATTTTATAGCCCTCCTTTACGTATGTAGGAATATTCCTCTTCAATATACAGTTTTTAGAAACGAAAAATCAACTTTTCTCCCTTACATACTTTTCCCTCAAACAGTTTACTAATTAAAAAGAGAAAGTAATTTTCTGTATTAAACATATTCTATGTAAAAAAGCCCGCACTAATGTGCGAGCTTTTTCCATACTTGTAAAACGCTTATCTTTTTCCTTTTTCATACGGTGTTCCAAGTGCCTTTGGAGCTTCTGAACGTCCTACAAAACCAACAAGCGCTAAAATTGTGAACACATATGGTAATATCGCTAAGAAAACACTCGGAATTTCTTTTAATACAGGGATTGTACCACCAGTTACCCCTAGTGATTGTGCAAATCCAAAGAATAAAGCAGCTCCTAGTGCACCAATTGGGTTCCATTTCCCAAAGATCATAGCAGCTAACGCTAAGAAACCTTGTCCCGTAATCGTTGCACCTGAGAAGTTGTTTGAGATTGACAGTGCAAAGGTTGCACCGCCTACTCCAGCAAACATCCCTGAAATACAAACAGCAATATAACGCATTTTATATACATTAATCCCCATTGTATCCGCAGCCATCGGATGTTCACCAACCGCACGAAGACGAAGACCAAACGGTGTTTTATAAATAATATACCAAACAACAAATGCTAAAATAATGGCAATATACGATGTTAATGGTACATTTGAGAAAAATACTTTTCCAATAACCGGAATATCCGACAGTCCTGGAACATCAATTTTCTCAATACGGTAGTGAATAAAATCAGTTTGTCCTTTACCAAAGATTTTCTTAATCGCAAAAACAGTTAAACCAAGAGATAAAAAGTTAATTGCTACTCCACTAACAACTTGATCCGCACGGAATGTAATCGATGCAACTGCATGAAGAAGTGCAAATAATCCGCTACCAATTGCTGCAAATATAAGTGCAATCCAAGGAGTCATAGCCCCCCAAGTATCCCCCATTAATAGCGTGGTAACAACACCAACAAATGCACCAAATAACATTAATCCTTCCAATGCGATATTTACAACACCAGAACGCTCACTAAATACGCCACCTAACGCTGTAAAGATTAGAGGTGCTGCCGTGTATAACGTACCCGTCACAAGAATGGCTAAAACATCTAGAAAGCTCATTTATTTCCCCTCCTTGCTTATGCGCGTAAGTGTCCAGCGTAAAATATAACTACAAGCAACAAAGAAAATAATACATGCAATAATTACATTAATTAACTCAGATGGTACATCTGCCTCAAAGTTCATTTGCGGCGCTGCACTTTTTAAACCTCCAAATAATAACGCAGCAAGTATAATACCAAATGGATTATTCCCTCCAAGAAGCGCTACCGCAATCCCGTCAAATCCAATTCCGGTAAATGTAGCCATCGCTGTCATACTTTGGAATGTTCCAAGCCCTTCCATCGCGCCACCAATACCAGCAAATGCACCCGCAATTGTCATAGATAACACAACATTACGAGACACTTTCATACCAGCATATTGAGACGCTTGTTGGTTAAACCCAACTGATTTCAATTCATAACCTAAAGTTGTTCTATCTAATAAGAACCACATAAGAATCGTAACAAGAATTGCGACAACAATTCCCCAGTGAAGACGAGAGCCATCTGTTAAAGAAGCTAGCCAATCTGAAGCTAATGACGCACTCGGCTGAATATCATATGTTTTGTCATTGCCTTCATGTAAAAAGCGTTTAATGATGTCATATGTAACATATAATGCAATGTAGTTCATCATAATCGTTACAATAACTTCATTAACCTTAAATTTCCCTTTCAAATATCCCGGAATAAATCCCCATAGTCCACCAACTATAGCTGCCACTAAAATAGACAATGGAATATGAAGAAAGGCAGGTAATGATACTGCATAACCAAACCAAACAGCAGCAAGCCAACCAACTAACAATTGTCCTTCTACCCCGATATTAAATAAACCTGTACGAAACGCAAAAGCTACCGATAACCCCGCAAGAATAAGCGGAATCATTGTACGAAGCGTCTCTCCAATTGCACTGGGACTTCCGAACATACCAGTCCAAAGTGCACTATATCCAACAATTGGATCATACCCACTAACTAACATAACAATGGCACCAACAAGCAACCCAAATATAACGGATAATACAGGAACTAAAATATTAATCGTTCGCTCCGTTAAAAACTTTTTAGCCATTTGTACTCACCTTCGCTTCCCCTGTTCCACCAGCCATTAAAAGACCTAATTGTTTTTCATTTGTTTCTTTTGCATTAACAATCGCGACAATTTTCCCTTCATAAATAACAGCAACGCGGTCACTCACATTTAAAATTTCATCGAGTTCTAAAGAAAGAAGAAGCACCGCTTTTCCTTTATCTCTCTGTTCAATTAATTTCTTATGAATAAATTCAATCGCACCTACATCTAAACCACGTGTCGGCTGCGCTGCGATTAATAAATCTGGATCACGATCTACTTCACGTGCAATAATTGCCTTTTGCTGGTTCCCGCCAGATAATGCACGAGCTACTGTTTGCTCGCTAGGTGTACGTACATCAAACTGCTCAATCAGCTCTTTTGCCTTTTTCGTTATTTTACTAAAATTTAAAATTCCTTTATTTGAAAATGGATTCTTATAATATGTTTGTAAAACAATATTATCTCTAACGGAAAAATCAAGAACGAGTCCATGTTTATGACGGTCTTCTGGAATATGACCGACTCCTTCTTCCGTAATTCGTCTAACAGGCCAGTTTGTGATTTCTTTTCCATTAATTGCAATAGAACCTGACTCAACTTTTCGTAAACCAGTAATTGCCTCTATTAATTCACTTTGTCCATTCCCATCAATCCCTGCAATACCGACGATTTCTCCTGCACGAACAGTTAAGTCAAGGCCTTTTACAGCAGGCAATTGGCGCACATCATGAACAACAAGATTTGCAATAGAAAGTACATCTTCCTTAGGTCTGGCATCTATTTTTTCTGTTTTAAAATTCACTTGACGTCCGACCATTAATTCTGCAAGTTTATGTTCATCTGTATTTGCAACGTCAACCGTTCCGATTCCTTTTCCTTTACGAATAATCGTACAACGATCACAAACTTCCATAATTTCTTTTAACTTATGTGTAATAAGAATGATAGATTTCCCTTCTCGCACAAGCTTTTTCATAATTTGAATAAGCTCATGAATTTCTTGAGGAGTTAATACTGCCGTCGGTTCATCAAATATTAAAATCTCTGCTCCGCGATACAGCGTTTTTAAAATTTCAACACGTTGCTGCATACCAACTGAAATATCTTCAATTTTCGCATACGGATCTACAGCTAAACCATATTGTTCTGATAATTGTTGAATCTCTTTTGCAGCTTCATCAATAGCAATTTTCCCTTTTCTCTTCGGTTCATTTCCAAGAATAATATTCTCTGTAACTGTAAAATTATGAACAAGCATAAAATGTTGATGAACCATACCAATCCCGAAGTCATTTGCAATATTAGGGTTTGTAATCTTTACAGGATTCCCTTTAATTTTAATTTC
The DNA here is from genome assembly GCF_000374885.1 of Bacillus sp. 105MF. Classification (NCBI taxonomy): domain Bacteria; kingdom Bacillati; phylum Bacillota; class Bacilli; order Caryophanales; family Bacillaceae; genus Bacillus; species Bacillus sp. 105MF. The sequence continues at coordinate 49,663 of NZ_KB895567.1, forward strand.
TCCTTGTTCTGGCTGATATAATCCAAAAAGAACGTTCATTAACGTTGACTTCCCTGCACCATTTTCTCCGAGTAAAGCATGTATTTCTCCCTGTTTTACTTGCAGCGTAATATTATCGTTCGCTACAATGCCTGGGAATACTTTTGTAATATTATTCATCTCAATTACGTATTCCATTTTGTTCCTCCTTTTAGCAGGGAACAGTCCCCAATTACACTCTATTAAAAGTAATTTTATATATACAAAGGTTAGTTCTAAGAACTAACCTTTGCTATTTCTCTATTATTTCTTAAGAGCAGTTTCGTATTCTTTGTACTCTTTATCAGTAGCAGGTACTTTAATTTCACCAGCAGTAATTTTCTTTTCAAACTCTTCTACTTTTGGTAAAATTTCTGGATTTACTTTTTTCACATTATCAGTTGTTTTCGCAATGCCAACACCTTCATCTTTCAAACCAAACGCTTCTACTTTTCCGCCTTTTAACTTACCATCTTTTGCTTCTTGTGCTACTTTTTCAACCGCAACATCAACGCGTTTTACCATAGAAGTTAGCGTTACGTTTTCAGGCATACCTTCTTGATTTTGGTCACGGTCAACACCGATTACCCAAACATTTTCACCTTTCTTCTTACGGTTTTTCGCTTCAGTAAACACGCCGTTACCAGTACCACCAGCAGCATGATAAATTACGTCTACTCCTTGTCCGTACATTGCTGATGCAAGTGCAGCACCTTTTTCAGGTTTATCAAATGCTTCTGCATATTCAGATACAATCTCAATATTTGGGTTAACAGCTTTAGCACCAGCTTTAAATCCATTCTCAAACTTACTAATTAAATCACTCTTCATTCCACCAACAAACCCAACTTTATTTGTTTTTGTTGACATCGCTGCTACTGCACCTACAAGGAATGATCCTTCATGATCCTTAAATGTAATACTTGTTACGTTCGGTTGTTTTACTACAGTATCTACAATCGCAAACTGTTGCTTTGGATTTTCTTTCGCAACTTCTTCAATTGCTTTTTCTAATTTATAACCAATACCAAAAGATAAATCATATTTATCTTTTGCAAATTTCTTTAAGTTCGGAATATAATCTGCTTCTTTTTCAGACTGAAGGTAACGATAGTTCGTCTTCTCTTTTAGCCCATTATCTTTACCGAATTTTTGTAAACCTTCCCAAGAAGATTGGTTAAATGATTTATCATCAACGCCCCCAACGTCTGTAACCATACCTACTTTAATGCTCTTTCCATCTTTTTTATCTCCACTTGCTTTATCCGAGTTACCACATGCACCTAACACTGTACTCGCCGCTAACGTTAATGATAATAAAAGACCTGTTTTTTTCTTCATACTAGAAACCCCTCCTAAATGATATATGTATCTATTAATATGCTAGTGTCCCCTTCTTCTTGCTGTCACCTCCCTAAAAAGGAACGAATTACATACGTTTTCGTAATACGTGGAAGCTAAATTTATCTGCTCTAAAATAATTAATAGAATATAAGATCGGCTCATCATTTTGATCATAGTGCATTTGCTTTAGAATCAGCAGCGCTGTTTCTGGTTCGCATTGTAAAATTGGTGATATTTTCGGATGATAACCAATTGGTTCAATATGAGCAACCGCGTATGTAATGCGTTTATGCGTGTTATTATGAATAACAGTAAGTAGCGATTCCTCATTATAATCAGACAAATCTGGTAATACTTCTTTTGCCAACTTGTCAATGCAATAGACAACAGGTTCCCCATCTGCTGTACGAACACGCTCAATCATCACAGCCTCAAAGCCTTCATCACTATTAAACTTTTCTTTTTCCTCTTCTGTTAGACTCGTAGTAGATGATGATAAAAAGATTGTTCCCGGTGTTTTCCCCACACTAGAAATCATATCTGTAATACTAGAAAGTTGTTCAATTCCAGAAGAAAACAGCGGTTTTGCATTCACAAAAGTACCAACGCCATGTCTGCGAATAACAACATTTTCCTCTTCTAAAATACGCAATGCTTCCCGTAAAGTCGCTCTACTTACGCCAAGTTCTTTTGCTAAATCAAACTCTGAAGGCAATTTTTGTTTTTCTTTATATGCCCCGCTTTTGATTTTCTCTTTAATATGATCGATCACCCGTAAATATAAGTGTCGACTATCGGATTTAACTGACATAAGACTCCCCCGCATTCCAATTATTCGACCTCTGATGTAAGACTTCTGTTCTCGATTTTCAACCAATACATGACATACCTTACATAACGATACGATAAAATAAAAGTTGTCGAATAAATGTTAATAATTTTTCAAAATGAAATTTTCTATCTTTATTTCATAAAAAAAACTTTGCACCCCAACATTCCTCATATAGAGAAAAAGTTAGATACAAAGATCCCTTACATCCTTTGTTACACACTTTTCCCCTCATAGTCTAGCAATTCATGGTTGCCAGGTAGAAACTTATGGACCTTATCTCCAAGATTATATGAGGCAGTGATTCTTTTCGAAGTAATCGTACCACCTGCTCCCATATGTGTCAACATAATTCAACATTTTTTTGCAAGTAATATCGAACATTTTCCAAAAATAATATTGAAAGCATTCGTATTCTAAAGAACTATCATAAATGAAAGCCCTTTCTTCCGTGATAGTTCTAGTATATAACAAAAACTCCATATAAAAAAGCCCAATTGTAAACAATTGGGCTTTTTTATTAAGAACTTTTTTCTTGTATATCTTTAATCAAAACTTCTCTCGGCTTACTACCTTCATAGGGTCCAACTACACCATTCATCTCCATCGCATCAATTAAACGCGCCGCACGTGTATATCCCACTCGGAATCTACGTTGTAACATAGAAACAGAAGCCGTTTGCATTTCTACAACAAGCTGAACCGCTTCATCATATAATTCATCTTCTACTTCTTGTCTTGTTTCTGATACATCCTGTGGAATCATGTCCTCTTGATATTGCGCTTTTTGTTGTCCAACAACATATTCCACAACTCTTTCCACTTCATCATCTGATAAAAATGCACCTTGTACACGAACTGGTTTCGATGCTCCAATTGGTATGAACAGCATATCCCCTCGTCCTAATAATTTTTCAGCGCCTCCGCCATCAAGAATCGTTCGAGAGTCAGTTTGTGAAGACACAGCAAACGCAATACGTGATGGAATATTTGCTTTGATAACACCTGTAATAACATCAACAGATGGGCGCTGCGTCGCGATAATTAAATGAATACCAGCAGCACGTGCCATCTGTGCTAGGCGCATAATTGCATCTTCTACATCTGAAGAAGCAACCATCATTAAATCGGCCAACTCGTCCACGATAACAACAATGTATGGAAGCTCAGGCTGTTTTGCTTCTGATTGTTCATTATGATGTCTAATGTATTCATTATATCCTTCAATGTTACGTGTTCCACTATGAGCAAATAATTCATAGCGACGCTCCATCTCACTCACAACTTTTTTCAAAGCCTGTGATGCTTTTTTCGGATCCGTTACAACAGGTGTTAATAAGTGCGGAACACCATTATATACGTTCAACTCTACCATTTTCGGATCAATCATCATTAATTTGACTTCATGTGGTTTGGCACGCATTAAAATACTAACAATAATACCATTAATACATACACTCTTTCCACTACCAGTCGCTCCAGCTACTAATAGATGGGGCATCTTATTTAAACGTGCTAATACTGCTTCACCAGTAATATCACGCCCAAGACCAATTAATAACTTTTCTTCCGGATGATTATTCGCTTTCGAATCAAGTACTTCTCTAAGCGTTACCATAGAAACCTCTGAATTTGGAACTTCAATCCCTACCGCGGATTTCCCAGGAATAGGGGCCTCAATACGAATATCTTTCGCAGCTAATGCGAGTGCTAAATCATCACTCAAACTAACAATTTTACTTACCTTTACTCCCATATCAGGATACACTTCATATTTCGTAACTGCAGGTCCTTTATGCACTTTCGTTACTTTTGCCTTTACACCAAAACTTTGAAAAGTACGTTCCAACTTACGAGCATTTTCATAAATTTTCTCATTTTCATTTGTAACCTGTTTATTTTTTGGGAACTTCAATATATCGATAGAAGGAAGCTTGTAATCTTTGTTTTCCACATTTGAAAATTGCATTGGAAGAGCTTTTGTTTCTCCTTCCAGAGATTCAACAATTTTTTCTCCTCGTTTCTTTTGTGTTCGTTCTTTTGATGCAGATGGAATCTCTTCCTCTGCCATAGAAGGCGGCGCAATCAACTCATTTGCAATCTCATCTTCACTTTCCTTATCTTTTTCTTCACTAACTGGATAGTTCTCTGTAAAATTCGAAATAATTGGCGGTCCAATTTCTATCTCTTCTAACGGCTCAGTAATTTCTTCTTCGCTATCAAAACGTTCACTACGCGTACGCCTTGTCGTTTTTTTCTTTTCTGTTTGTTCAGCAGTACGTTTCGATCTCCAATCCTTGTAATCCCCTTGCATCCCCTGAAATTGACTTCTGAGTATTCGTCCAACCGGGGCTAACACTTCCCCAATGTGTTTGTTTGTAATGCAAAGTATACCAAGAATAACAAGAATGATACCTATAATGTAGGCTCCTACTTCATCAAACAAAAAGTAGCATGTAGCAAACATAAGGGCACCAACCATCCCCCCGCCTAAGTGAACGGACTCTACTACACCTTTCTTCATCTCATAAAAAAATAAATCTTTTGTACTGACAATCACAGATGTATTTTCTACGGTTCCTTCTTTTGAAAGCAAATTAAATAATGTAATATGACTAAACATTACTATTGCTAATACAATTAAATAGACACCGATTAACCGTTTATTTAAAAGGTTTGGCCATGCGCGCTTTATAACAAATGCAATCGATAATGCAATCACACCAAGCACACCCATTATGTACCATTCACCAAAGAAAAAGCGAAAGAAGAAAACAAACGATTTCCCTACAATACCTAGCTGTAAAATTGTAATGATTGAAAGTGCAAAAAGAGTCAATCCGACGATTTCGTAATACAAAGTTGGCTTTATCGTACGTCTTGCTTTTGATTTCGTCCCTCTTTGCTTTTGTTTTGCCATTTCTTCACCCCAAGTCCAAAAATTAAGTACGACTTTCATTCATTGAAAGTATTCTCTACATGTTGTTCATCACATCTTCTAGATCTGTTCATTTGACATTTTACACTTCTTGTAAAATGTCAAATAAACAGAAGAAAGCAGCCTAATCATGGCTGCTCAACCGTCTTGTTTTTTATATTATACCATAGCTTCTACACAAAATCCTGCTTTTTGCTAAAAGGTTATTTTCTGGCCTGGTTCATACTGTAAGTAGTGGGATGGATTTGTACTTAGCACACGAACAACGGAATAATATTGACTACCCTCTTCAGATACAATCATCTCTACTCCATTTACATTCACTATTTTTTGTTGTTCATACTGTGAATAATCAGCCTGATAAATAAGTTGCTCTGGCATAATTGTATACAAAATCATTGCAGCAACTTCCCGTCTTGATTTCCATCTGTTCGCATGTCTATTAATTCATTCAACTTTCGAATCGCATCCCCGATACCACCGACATCATCTATAAGGCCATACTTTACTGCATCTATTCCAATTACATTTGTTCCAATATCTCGTGTTAAATTTCCCTTCGCAAACATAAGCTCTTTAAAACGATCTTCCGTCACTTTTGAGTGTTTTGTTACAAATCGAATTACACGTTCTTGCATTTTATCCAAATACTCAAATGTTTGCGGCACACCAATAACAAGACCCGTCAGACGAACTGGATGAATCGTCATCGTTGCAGTTTCAGCAATAAACGAATAATCTGTTGACACTGCAATTGGCACACCTATCGAGTGCCCTCCACCTAAAACCAAAGATACAGTTGGCTTCGATAATGAAGCTACCATTTCAGAGATTGCCAACCCAGCTTCAACATCACCACCAACAGTATTTAGCAATAAAAGTAACCCTTCAATTTTTGGATTTTGCTCAATTGCCACAATTTGTGGAATTACATGTTCATATTTCGTCGTTTTATTTTGCGGTGGAAGCTGCACATGTCCTTCTACTTGTCCAACAATCGTTAAGCAGTGAATACGTGATTCATTCATTTGCGGAACATTCGTTTGACCAAGTTGTTGGATTTTTTCTATTACTGACGCCTCTTTTGAATCCTCTTTCGGTTCTGCTTCTTTTTCCTCATTTGTTAAACCATCACGTTCTGTCATGTCGCATCCCCTTTCACTCTTATACAACTATTATTTCTTAAGTTGTAAATTTCATGCGATAGAGATAAAAAAGAAAAAACCACCGATAAAGGTGGTTTTTCTTATACTTCCATGATAATTGGTAAAATCATCGGTTTTCTCTTCGTTTCCTCATACAGAAACTGTCCTAATAATTCACGAATATTTTGTTTTAGCATGGACCATTCAATAGAATACTCTTTAATGGACTGTTCAACAATTGTACGTACAATATCTGTAGACCTTTCGATTAACGCTTCAGATTCACGAACATACACAAAACCACGCGAAATAATTTCTGGTCCAGAGATGATCTTTTTCTCATCTTTTCCAAGCGTTACAACAACGACTAAAATTCCGTCTTGTGATAACATCTTACGATCACGCAAGACAATATTTCCGACATCGCCTACACCTAATCCATCAATAAGAACATTACCCGCTTGTACCTTACCAGCTTGCTTTGCCTCTTCGCCCTCAAAAGCAATTACATCGCCCTTTTCTACAATAAAAATGTTTTCTTTCAAGACACCAACATCTTCCGCCAAATACGCATGTGCTTTTTGCATACGAAATTCGCCGTGTACGGGTATAAAATATTTCGGTTTCATTAAATTCAGCATCAATTTCAATTCTTCTTGACTACCATGACCCGAAACATGAACTTTTCTTTCTCCATAATAAACAACTTCTGCACCAGCCCTAAATAATAAATCAATAATTTTAGATACTGATATTTCATTTCCCGGAATTGGAGAAGCTGCAATGATAACTGTGTCTCCTTTACGGATTGAAATTTGTTTATGAGCTTGCTTTGCCATTCTTGAAAGAGCTGCCATCGGTTCCCCTTGACTACCAGTTGTTAAAATCGCTACCTTCTTCTCCGGGAAATTATCTACCTCTTGCAATGAAATAACCATACCATCTGGAACGTCTAAATATCCAAGACGCCTTGCAATATCTACCACTTTTACCATACTACGACCTACAACGGCCACTTTACGGCCTGTTTCAGCAGCTGCATCAAATACTTGTTGAATACGATGTACATTAGATGCGAAAGAAGCAACGATGATACGTCCTTCTGCATTATAAAATACTTTTGAAATTTCTATACCAACTTCTTTTTCAGACCCCGTGTAACCAGGACGTTCAGCATTTGTACTATCTGATAACAGACAAAGAACGCCTTCATTTCCAATTTGCGCCATCTTTCCAAGATCTGCCCCACTGTTGCCAATTGGTGTTTGGTCAAATTTAAAATCTCCTGTATATACAATGGATCCTTGTGATGTATGGAAGCACACACCAACAGAATCTGGGATACTGTGTGTTGTTCCAAAGAATGAAACCGTTGTCGTATTAAATTCTACAGCCGAATTCGAATCAATTGTTTTTAAGTCTACACGGCCTAGCATTCCTGCTTCACCGAGTTTTTCTTGTATAAGACCTACCGTTAACTTTGTTGCATACACCGGGATGGAAAGTTTGCGCAGCACATAAACAATTCCACCAATATGATCTTCATGACCATGTGTAATAAATAAACCTTTTACTCGCTCTTGATTTTCTACTAAATATGTAATGTCAGGGATAACAATATCAATTCCAAACATTTCGTCTCCCGGGAACATCAATCCTGCATCCACAATAAAAATTTCGGAATCAATTTCCACACAATACATATTTTTCCCGATTTCACCTACTCCACCAAGAGCAAATACCTTTACAGAATCAATCTCTTTTCTCTTCATGTTGTTGCCTGGTTTAAAAATCTTACAAACACTGATTTCACTAAAATCGTAGAGACACCAGGGAAGCTCTACAACCACCATATATTCACCGTCCAAGACGAATGTCCTTACCGTTATGCGATATCATGTTCTTGTTCGTTTTTTAAACCAGGTTTCACCTCTCTTTCATTATATAAATCAAATATCTTATGCGATATGATATAAAAATTCCGTTAAACCATAATTTTTTCCAATCTTGCTAAGCATACCCGTACTAAGCTACTTAGCCATATTATAACTGATACCAGAAATAGAACACAAGTTAATTTGCGAGAAAGAGAAGAGAAGCATAGAAATTTTATATAAATTGAACTACCCCCACCTTCACTTCGTTTAGAGGAGGGGGTCTTCTCGGTTAAAATGATAAATAAAAAATGGCCTAGTTTTTACTAAGCCATTTTTTATTTAGCGAGGAATCGATTGGATTACTTCTTGTAATGTTAATCGTTCTTCTTCTGTTAATGGAAGAAGTGGAAGACGTACAGATCCTACGTCTAATCCAACCATTTGTAACGCTGTTTTGACTGGAGTTGGGCTCGGCGCCATAAATAATGCATTTGTCACTTTGACAAGTAACTGATGTAATTTCTGTGCTTTTTTGAAATCTCCTGCTTGGAATGCCGCAATCATTTCTTGCATTTCATTTCCAATCACATGAGATGCAACAGAAATAATACCTTTAGCTCCAACTGCCATAGCTGGTAACGTTAAACCATCATCACCGCTGTATACAGCAAAGTCGTCCGCTGTTTTTTCAATAATTTCTGTCATTGTTAATACATCGCCGCCAGCATCTTTAATTGCAACAATGTTTTGTATTTCTGATAAACGAACAACTGTATCAACGGAGATTTGTACAATAGATCGTCCTGGAACATTATATAGCATAACCGGAAGTTCTGTACTTTCAGCAATTGTTTTAAAATGCTGATACATGCCTTCTTGACTCGGTTTATTATAATACGGCGCCACTAACATAATTGCATCGACACCAACTTCTGTAGCTTTCTTCGTTAATTCGATAGAAGCATGTGTATTATTACTACCTGTTCCAGCGATTACGGGCACCCTTTTATCGACAACAGATACAACATGGCGATATAACGCTACTTTTTCTTCTGATGACAATGTAGGAGACTCTCCGGTTGTTCCTCCTACCACGATTGCTGTTGTACCGTTATCAATTAAATAATTTACCAATTTAGTTGTCTTTGCAAAATCGACGTTTCCATTTTTATCAAACGGTGTTACCATCGCTGTCGCAATTGTCCCAAAATCTATCATGATCTCACTCCTTATTGTTCCAGTTGCTTTTCTTTTGAAAGCTCAAACGCACTATGCAATGCATTCACAGCTTCCACTAAATCTACTTCTTTTACAAGCACCCAAATGGTCGTATGACTATCTGCCGATTGTAAAATTTGAATACCTTTTTCTGCTAATGCTGTGACAATTTTCGCAGTAACCCCTGGAATACCTGCCATTCCAGCTCCTACAATAGATACTTTTGCACAGTGCTCCGTCACGATCGGATCATATCCAAGCTTATGAAGAACTTCAACAGCACGACTTGATACATTATCATTTACTGTATAAGCCACACCTGTAGGCGAAATGTTAATTAAGTCTACACTAATTCCTTCATTTGCCATCTCTTTAAAAACATGCTTTTGTAAATCATACGATCCGTCTTTTGCAAGCACTTTAATTTGCGTCACGTTTGATACGTGAGCGATACCTGTAACAGGTCGTTCTTCTACATCACGGCCTTTTGTAGCACCATCATATGCAGCAATAAGTGTCCCTTCACTATCAGAGTACGTGGAGCGCACACGAAGTGGTACTTTTGCATGCATTGCAATTTCAACGGCGCGCGGATGAACAACTTTTGCACCTTGATAAGCCATGTTGCAAATTTCATTATATGTTACGTTTTGAAGATGACGCGCATCTTTTACAATCCTTGGATCAGCAGTCATCACACCTTCTACATCAGTAAAAATATCGATATATTCAGCTTGAAGCGCAACACCTAGTGCTGAAGCTGAAGTATCACTACCTCCGCGTCCAAGTGTTGTCGTATCGCCTTCTTTAGTTCGCCCTTGGAATCCAGTAACAACAACAGCATCTACGTTTTGTAACTCTCCATGTATACGATCACAATTCATTTCAATAATCTTTGCATTCGTAAAATCATCATTTGTTACAAAACCAGCTTGTGCACCATTTAGTGCTGCTGCTTTCACACCATTTTCATTTAGCATATTTGAAAAGACGATTGCCGAGATTAATTCTCCGCATGATAATAATAAATCTTGCTCACGTTTTGAAATGCTAGATTCCTGTTGATTTACAAGACTTAATAATGTATCCGTTGCATATGGTTCACCTTTACGTCCCATAGCTGATACAACCGTAACTACTTTATAACCAGCATCTAATGCTTTTTTAATATGGTGAAGTGCATGCTTACGTCCGTTTTCATCACGTACCGATGTACCACCAAATTTTTGAACAATAATTTTCATTTTTTGCACCTTCTCTTAGCCGTTTACACTAATTGTAATTTTACTAATCGTTCTGCAATTTGAACAGAGTTCCATGCAGCACCTTTTAATAAGTTATCAGATACGACCCAAAGATGGAATCCTTTTTCATTATTTAAATCTTTACGAATACGCCCAACAAATACTTCATTTTTCCCTACCGCAGTAGATGGCATTGGATATAATTGTTCTGCTGGATCATCTTGCAGTACAATTCCTTCCGCATCCGCAAGCAAGTTTTTCAGTTCTTCTACAGTTACGCCTTCTTTTTCCACTTCAATGTAAACGGACTCAGAATGACCTGATACAACTGGCAAACGTACACATGTCGCTGCTACTTCTAACTCGGGCATATGCATAATTTTTTTCGTTTCATTAATCATTTTCATTTCTTCAAATGTAAATCCATTATCTTGAAACTTATCAATTTGTGGAATGGCATTAAAAGCAATTTGGAAATGTTTTTTGTCGCCTGATACAGGTAAAACATTTGCTTTTACTTCTTCTCCATTTAAGATTGCTTGTGATTGTTCATGAAGCTCTTCAATTGCAGCAGCACCTGCACCTGACACCGCTTGATATGTGGAAACGATTACTCGTTTTAAACCAAACTGCTGACGAATTGGTTCAAGAGCAACTACCATTTGAATTGTAGAACAGTTTGGATTTGCAATGATACCACTATGTTCTTTTAAGTCATTTTCATTCACTTCAGGTACAACAAGTGGTACATTTTCTGTCATACGGAATGCACTTGTATTATCAACAACAATTGCACCACGTTTTGCTGCTTCTGGTGCTAGTTGTTTCGATACAGATCCACCTGCACTAAAGAGTGCAATATCGACTCCTTCAAAGCTTTCAGGAGTTGCTTCTTGTACTGTGAATTCTTCTCCTTTAAATACAAGCTTCTTGCCTGCAGAACGTTTAGATGAAAGTAACGTTAACTTCCCAATTGGAAATTCTCGTTTCTCTAAAGTATTTAACATTTGTTCACCAACTGCGCCGGTTGCTCCAACTACAGCGACATGAAAAGATTTTTCCTTTTCCATCACTATGCCCCTTTCTAGATACCAATCCTTCTATACTTAGAATTAGAAGGAGTATAGAGTACTCCTTCTAATCTTAATAACATTAATTTTATCATATTCTGCGATAAGAATGATGGTTTCGTAAAAAATTGTCTGTTTTTTTTCGTTTTTTAATTCATATATCTGAATTTTTCTACAACAACTGGCTGTAATTGCTTCCCTTCTATTGCTTCTATAATTGTATCTTCAAGAAGTTCCATACGAGCTACCATTGAATTTGGTTTTTTTTCTGGTGCATCTTGCCCAAATGGCACAAAATAAATATGTTTTGTCGCCATTAAACGCATAAGGTTTACACCATTAAGGCCAAGAGCATCATTTGTTGAAACAGCTAACACAACTGGTTTTCCATTCCGAAGCGTCGCCTTTGCTGCCATTAATACAGGAGAATCTGTCATTGCATTGGCAAATTTACTCATTGAATTCCCTGTTAATGGAGCAATCACCATGCAGTCTAATGGAATTTTAGGACCGAGTGGTTCTGCGCCTACAATAGAATTAATAACCTTATTTCCTGTTATCTCTTCAATCCTTTCAATCCACTCTGCTCCTTCACCAAATCTAGTATTTGTTGTTTGTACAGTATATGAAACAACCGGCAGCACTTCTGCTCCTTCTACAATTAGTTTCTCTACATGCGGCATAACTTCCGCATACGTACAATGTGATCCTGTAAATCCAAACCCAATTCGTTTTCCTTTTAAACTCATTTTCCATTCTCCTCCTTTGCCATCATATCTGCCGTTAATAACTGAGAAAGAACATTCGCTAAAATTTGCCCTGCTGTTTTTGGTGCAACAATTCCTGGAAGACCGGGTGCTAACAAGGCTTTAATCCCTCGTTTCTCTGCATAACGAAAATCCGTACCACCAGGCTTAGAAGCCAAGTCAATAATCAACGTATGAGCTGGCATCCTAGAAATAGCCCTTGCCGTTACAACGAGGTGCGGAATCGTATTAATGACAATATCAACATCACTTACTTCTTTCTCAATATCCTGCATATAAAAAGGAGAAAACATCATTTCCGAAATACGAGCGATATGTTCTGAACGTCGTGCTCCTACTTTGACATGAGCTCCTAGTGATTGAAAAGCTCTCGCTACACTCATTCCAGTTCTACCAAATCCTAAAACCATTACATTCGAACCGTGAATTGTATAATCTGTATGTTGAATAACCATCATTAATGTTCCTTCTACCGTTGGAATAGAATTATAGATCGCCACATCATCACGATCGAATAGTTTCACAAGTTTTCGATTTGTTGTAGATGTAATACTTTCTAAATACGGTGTACCAATTCCTGAATATATAGTAAAGTTTGCTGGTGTTTTTTCAATCTGTTCTTTCGTAAGCGCAACTTTTTCATTTGAAAAAATAGTATCTACTTCTCCTTTTGCATTTGTTCCTGCTACCGGCAAAATAATTGCATCTAAAGAAGTGAAATCTAGATCTTGCATACTCTCTTTTGCTGCCCCTGTAAAACCATGATCCAATTGATCAAATCCTACTAATGAAAGTTTTGCATCAAGTTCAACCAACTTACGAATCACTTCTAGCTGCCTTGCATCTCCTCCTATGACAGCAATGTGCATCTCAGTCAACATTCCCTACTTCACCTTCTTTTTCTTTCATTTATAAGAAAAGTGCCTACTTTTTCTTTTTCCTCCACATCATATGTACCGTACGAGTTAGAGGTGATTGAAAAGCAAAAAGCATTCAATATTTCTAAATATGTGAAATTCTATAAGATAAAACTTCCATTAGAGTTACACTCTTCCTCATTACTTAACTACTACTCCCTCACTTCATTTTCATTTGAACGTGCTACACCTGTTCCAATAAAGCGAAACTTTAATCAACGACATCTCCCACCGATTATTAGGCTGCATAACTTGGACCTTTACCGACAGTTTATCTTCCAACCTATCTTCTTTGTTTTACTGAATCTTGAGGTAGGAGTATTACTTGCCTGTGAATAGTGGAATAAAAAAAAGACAACCAAAATGGTTATCTTTTACTGTGAGCTTGGGCGGCTTGCAAGGTCAAAAATAATCATATCATGACCGACCTTTTTAATACGGTTCCATTCTACACGAACTTCTTGCTGCTCCCTTTTAAACCCACCCCATTTTCCTACCGGTATAATGAGAGCTTGAATTCTCCCATCCTTCTCGTTTATTTCTAAATCAGCGTGACCTAAAACTCCCATTTTTTCCGCACGCTCCAAGTCCACAATCTCTTTTCCACTTAATTCACTTAAACGCATATGATTCTCCCCTTTACGAGCATCTTCCATACAACATCCTCAAATCCTAGCCTATAATAAGTACGTATTCTACACGTCTCTAAAAAATACCAAGAAAATGAACTCCTCTCCCTAGCATTCAAAATCTGTTATACTTATAAAAAGCTTCGTACATAAAAATAACCGTATCTCCTCGTACGAGATACGGTTATTTCGTCTTATTTCATTCCTTTTGGAAGCTCTCCATTCGGACTAATTAGCGCTGCGGAAAATTCATTTGTAAATATACTGCGAATCAATTGATCCACATCTGTTTTGGTAACCTTATTCACACTCTCAATAATTTCATCAAGCGAACGATGTTTTCTAAGGAGCAATTCATTTTTTCCATTGCGACTCATACGGCTATTCGTACTTTCTAAACTTAACATCAGATTTCCTTTAAGCTGCTCTTTACTATTAACAAGTTCTTTCTCTGTAATACCTGTATTTTTCAATGTCTCTAACGTTTCTTGCATTGTATCATATAAAGTATCTAATTGTTGGCTTCCTGTACCACCGTAAAGTGTTAACATTCCTGTATCTTCATATGAAGAATGATAAGAGAACACTGAATATGCTAATCCTCGTTGCTCACGTACTTCTTGGAATAAGCGGCTACTCATACTGCCACCTAATACATTATTTAATACAATTAAGTTATAAATATCTTCATGTCCCATTTGTAATCCTTGGAACCCTAAACATAAATGAGCTTGCTCTGTTTCCTTTTTACGGGCCACTTTATTAAAATGAAAAATCGGACTATGTACTTGTTCACGATTTGTTGTTCCCTCGTAGTTGCCAAAATATTGTTCCACTGTTTGAACAAATGTTTCATCAATATTTCCAGCAATCGAAACTACAACATTTTCAGGTGTATAATGATCTTTTATATATTGACGTAATGTATCCCCTGTAAATGTTTCAAGCGTTTCTTCTGTACCTAAAATTGGGTATCCAAGTGGATGCGTTTCATATGTCGCTTTCGTTAACATGTCATGCACAATATCATCTGGCGTATCCTCATACATTTTAATTTCTTCAAATACAACGTTCTTCTCTTTTTTCAATTCTTCTTCATCAAATGTGGAATTGAAGAACATGTCAGCTAACACATCTAGTGCATATTTTGCATGCTCATCAAGTACCTTTGCATAATAGCACGTGTATTCTTTTGAAGTAAATGCATTCACTTGACCACCAATGCTATCAAATGACTCTGCAATTTCTCTCGCACTACGCGTCTCTGTCCCCTTAAAAAACATGTGCTCTAAAAAGTGCGAAACTCCATTGTTTTTTTCATTTTCATTTCTTGAACCTGCATGAATCCATATACCAATTGCAACAGAACGAACAGTTGGTATATTCTCCATAACGATTCTTACACCATTTTTACAAGTATATTTTTTAATCAAAAACTTTCCTCCTAATGCCAGTTTCTCTAAATAATTGCTATTATTTAATGATAACAAGTTTGAACATGAATGTCATGTAAATGTATTTAATCAATGCGTTTTTCATCTAATAATTCTGTAATATTCCCTACTTTATACCCTTGTTTTTTTAACTGTGAAATCATCGTATCTAACGCCTCAGCTGTTGGAGATGTCGGATGCATTAATACAATTGCACCTGGGTGTACTTTCCGCATCACACGCTGAAGAAGCACTTCAGGCTCTGGACGTTTCCAATCAATTGTATCAACTGTCCACATAATAGTCCCCATCTTCAATCCGCCCGCCACTTCTACAACTTCATCGCGGAAACTTCCACTTGGTGGTGCAAACCATCGTACTTTTTGACTTGTAGCTGCCTCAATAATTTGATTCGTTTTTTGTAATTGTTCTTGTATTTGATTTCTAGACAGCGTTTTCATATCCGGATGCGTATAAGAATGATTTCCTACTTCTTGCTTTGCATCTACAATCATTTTTGCAAATCTTAAATTTTCTTTTACCCAGCGTCCTTCTAAAAAGAACGTTGCCTTTACATCATGCTTTTTCAATGTTTCTAATATACGCGGAAGATACTCATTTCCCCACGCCACATTTATCGTTAATCCTACCATTTTTTTATGTGGATGCCCACGATAAATGGGAGAATACGATAAATCTTCTAAATGCGTGCTTGGTGAAACTTCCCGATATACAAGTTGCTTCTCATCAAACCTCCCTATTTTCTTCATGTTATTATATGACGCTTCAATATCAACCTCTTTACCATTATACCCTGGCGTCGCTTTCCAAATCTTATCAATTATCGCATTTTGCGGTGCAATTGAATATTGCTTCGCTTGTTTCTGAATTTCTTCATAAAGATCATCATTTGCTAGCGCTGAATATGAGCATAAACCCATACAAAGAAAGAATATAGATATGAATACAAATATACGAGTTCTCATATAAACCCTCCCATTAACTATACACATAAGAAAAATCCATTTTCTTCTTATCCTTGTTAATTTGAGCGTTATTATGAAAACTATACCTTTTCACTAATAAAAATCTATCCATCGAATGTATTTTTATTTAACAAAAAAAGCCAGGAATCCTGGCTTTTTTACTTACTTCTGTTCTTGTATATTTTCTTGTTTTGAAGCTTCTTCTTTTGCCGCTTCTTTTTCTTGCTCTTCTTTTAGCAATACTTTTCTAGACAAGTTTACACGGCCTTGTTTGTCAATCTCGATAACTTTTACTGAAATCTCGTCACCGATTTTCACAACGTCTTCTACTTTACCTACACGTTCAAGTGCAAGCTCAGAAATATGAACAAGTCCATCTTTACCACTAAATAATCCAACGAAAGCACCGAATTTTTCAACGCGTTTTACTTTTCCTAAGTAAATTTCGCCTACTTGTACTTCACGAACAATATCTTCGATGATTTTCTTCGCCTTTTCATTCATCTCTTGATCAATAGAAGAAATAAAGACTGTACCATCTTGCTCAATATCAATTTTCACGCCAGTTTCTTCAATAATTTTGTTAATTTGCTTACCGCTCGGTCCAATAACATCACGGATTTTGTCCGGATTAATTGTCATTGTAATAATTTTCGGAGCATACGCAGATAACTCTTTACGAGGCTCGGCAATAGCAGATAGCATATGATCTAGAATGTGCATGCGGCCAACTTTCGCTTGTTGTAATGCTTCCTCTAAAATTTCACGAGATAAACCAGCAATTTTAATATCCATTTGTAGCGCTGTTACACCTTGAGCTGTACCTGCTACTTTAAAGTCCATATCACCTAAGTGATCTTCCATACCTTGGATATCAGTTAAAATTGTGTAGTGCTCACCAGACTTCACAAGTCCCATTGCAATACCAGCAACTGGTGCTTTAAGTGGAACACCTGCATCCATCATCGCTAACGTACTTCCACAAATACTTGCCTGTGAAGTAGAACCATTTGATTCTAATACTTCTGATACAAGACGAACTGTATACGGGAAGTCTTGCTCAGATGGAATAACAGGCTCAAGCGCACGTTCACCTAATGCACCGTGACCGATTTCACGACGACCAGGTCCACGCATTGGTCTTGTTTCTCCAACACTAAAGGATGGGAAGTTATAGTGATGCATAAAACGTTTTGATTCCTCTACACCAAGACCGTCTAAAATTTGCACATCGCCTAATGCACCTAACGTACAAATACTAAGCGCTTGTGTTTGTCCACGTGTAAATAAACCAGAACCGTGCGTACGAGATAAAATACCTACCTCTGATGCTAAAGGACGGATTTCATCACCTTTACGTCCATCCGGGCGGATTTTTTCAACTGTAATAAGACGACGTACTTCTTCTTTTACAATTTTATATAAAATCTCATTTACTTGTCCTAATGTTTCTCCATCAGCTTCATTTGCTTCATAGTGCTCAATCACACGCTTTTTCACTTCGTTAATTGCATCTTCACGTGCATGTTTTTCATGTACTTGAATCGCAGCATGCATATCT
This sequence comes from Bacillus sp. 105MF, assembly GCF_000374885.1. NCBI lineage: Bacteria > Bacillati > Bacillota > Bacilli > Caryophanales > Bacillaceae > Bacillus > Bacillus sp. 105MF. Next base: position 67,639 of record NZ_KB895567.1, read on the forward strand.
TTCTCTGCCATTTCGCGTACATCTTGATTGATTGTAGCATCTACTTCATATAATTTCACTTCTGTTTTTTCTTTACCAACTGCTTGTACAATCTCTTCTTGGAAAGCAACTAAACGTTTAATCTCATCATGACCGAACATAATCGCTTCTAACATTATTTCTTCAGGTACTTGATCAGCCCCTGCTTCTACCATGTTAATTGCATCTTTTGTCCCAGCTACAACAAGGTGAATATCACTTTTTTCTTGTTGTTCTACCGTTGGGTTAATAATGAATTCGCCGTCGATGCGACCAACTGTTGCACCAGCGATTGGTCCTTCAAATGGAACATCTGAAATCGATAACGCTAATGAAGAACCAAGCATAGCTGCCATCTCAGAAGAACAATCTTGGTCAACACTCATAACGATGCTGACAACTTGCACTTCATTACGGAAGCCATCTGCGAAAAGTGGACGAATTGGTCGGTCAATTAAGCGACTTGCTAAAATTGCTTTTTCACTTGGACGACCTTCACGTTTAATAAAACCGCCTGGGATTTTTCCGACTGCATATAAACGTTCTTCATAGTTTACTGTAAGTGGGAAGAAATCTACATTTTTTGGCTCTTTTGATGCAGTTGCTGTAGATAGAACCGCTGTGTCGCCATATCTTACTAATACTGCCCCGTTTGCTTGTTTTGCAAGCTGGCCTGTTTCAATTGTTAGCTGACGACCAGCTAAATCTATCGAGAAGACTTGCTTTTCTTGACTCATTTAAGTACCCCTCTCAATTTAAAATATTCAATTCTTCTATGTAAATGGATAATATATCACAATATTCTTCCTCTAGTATTACCGAAATTTAAGTAAGCTATTAAGAGTAAAAGATATATTTTTACCTAACAAAAAAGCGGGAATATTCCCGCTTCTTTGACTATCGACGTAAGCCAAGCTTTGTGATTAATTCACGGTAACGTGTGATATCGCTATTACGAAGGTAAGTAAGTAAGTTACGACGTTTACCAACCATCTTTAATAGACCACGACGTGAATGATGATCTTTCTTGTGAGTACGTAAGTGCTCGTTTAGAGTGTTAATTTGCTCCGTTAGGACAGCAATTTGAACCTCTGGAGAACCTGTATCAGTCTCATGAGTTCTAAATTGTGCAATGATTTCATTTTTACGCTCTTGTGTTAAAGCCATCCTATTTCACCTCCTAATAATTAAACCCCCAATTACCTAGCAAGCGTCGGTGAGTCGCAATGCCAAGCAATGGTTGTCATAAAGTACATAACATAGAATACTACTTTTCATTGGAAAAAGCAAGTATATTCTTTGTTGTGCTAAAATATTCTTGTGCTGTTTTTTTATCTTTGGCAATTTGAGCAACTAACTCATCGATGCCATTAAACTTTTTCTCTTCTCGAATACGCATGTGCCATTCAACAGTAACAACCTGATCATATATATCCTCATTAAAATGGAATAGATGTACTTCAATAGACAGATTACGCTCATCATCTTTAAAAGTTGGTTTATAACCGATATTACATACACCATCATGCCACTCACCATGAACTTTTAATCTTACTGCATACACACCAACAGGCGGCAGAAGATACTCCTCACTTAAAGCTACATTAGCTGTTGGAAAACCAATTTGACGTCCACGTTTATCTCCGTGAACAACCATTCCTTCTACTGTATAAGCTCTACCTAAAATAGATGGGATTTGTTCCATTTCTCCATTTCGAATCAATTTTCGTAATGCTGTGGAACTTACTTTTTCTTCTTGAAATTCAACTTTTTCAATCACGGTCTGTGTAAACTCCCCTCTTGCATGAAATGGTAAAGTCTCCATCGTCCCTTTTCCTAAACGTCCATATGAATAATCAAATCCTGCTACTACATGCTTTACATTTAGCCCAATAATATATTCATCTACAAACTGTTGTGGTAACAATCCAGCAAATGATTCATCGAATTTCACCACATATAACATATCAATCCCTAGGCTTGCAATTACTTTTTCTTTAATACGTAGCGGTGTAATATACTCCACATGCGCTTCCTTTTTCCCTAAGACAACAGATGGATGTGGATGAAACGTTATGACAGCACTTTTACATCCTCTTTCATCCGCTATTTTTTTTGCTGTGCGAATCACACGTTGATGCCCTAAATGAATGCCATCAAAAAATCCTAATGCCATTACAGTAGGTGGTAATTCTATTTTATTTTGTTCATGTGGATGAGTTAAATGAATGAGTTTCACGCTTGAATTCACCTTTTTCTGTAATAATCCTTCCAATAATTCATTATAGCTTTAGTTCCTGATTATTCACAAGTACTTTCATTGGCTTTAACATGCCAGGGTGTTTTGGATGATGTTCGTAAATTGCTAAGCAACGTTCATTTTTATCAAATACTGTAATAAACGGCGCTGTCACTTGCAGTTCATTCTTTAAAAACATACCATTTTTTATTTTTTCCGCTTGTTTTTCATCTACAACCATTTTTGGAAATTTACTTAACGCTTCATCGATTGAGATAAAAATAGACTCTACTGTTCCATTTTGCATGTTTTCTTCAATTTCTTCAAATGATATGCAATCTTCTAACAAAAATTCTCCTGAAGCTGTTCTCACAAGATGTGACATATGTGCTGGGAATCCTAACTTTTCTCCAATCATAACCGCTAATGTTCTCACATACGTTCCTTTGCTACATGTAACGCGGAAGCGAAATGAAATATTCTTCCCTTCAAATACCTCACGATCATCAAGTAACACAAATTCATGAATTGTTATTACACGAACTGGACGTTCAACTTCTTGCCCCGCTCTTGCGTATTCGTATAGTTTCTTTCCGTTTACTTTTACAGCTGAATACATAGGAGGTACTTGCTCAATTGTACCCGTTAGTTCCGCTAATACAGTTTCCACTTCCGCACGTGTAATTACACGATTTACATCCTGTTTTTCCACTACTTCACCAGAAGCATCTTCAGTCGTTGTCGAAAATCCTAGTGTAACTTCACCTTCATATGTTTTTGTTTCACTTGTTAAAAATTGCGCAATCTTTGTAGCGCGCCCTACACAAATTGGTAATACTCCTGTTACATCTGGGTCTAATGTCCCTGTATGGCCAATTCGCTTTTCACGCAATATCTTTCTTAACTTAAATACACAATCGTGTGATGTCATTCCTTTTGGTTTATGTAACAATAATACACCTTCCATATGTTCACCTCATCGTTATACTTTTGTAGATGATGTTCAAAAAATCCGGTAAAGGTAGCTATCGCATTTCTTCGCCTGCGTCGCCAGTCCGGTACTGATGTAGGCCCCCCTAGCTTCTGTTCCTCAAAATGGTGGACTCTCTTTATCCTCCTTTTTGAACATGCACTTGTATGCAAAACTTACTTTCCATTGAAAAAATGGATAGACAAATGTCTATCCATTATTCTTCACGTTTACCGTCTTTATTAATTTCATGTAAAAGCGTATCAATTCTATGTCCATAAGCGATAGACTCATCAAATTCAAAGGTAATTTCAGGTGTTTTACGAAGACGAATACGCTGCCCAATTTCAGCACGAATAAATCCTTTTGCCTTCGCTAAGCCTTTTAATGTATTTTCTTTCTGTTGTTCGTCTCCTAAAACAGAAATATATACTTTGGCAATCTGTAAATCCCCACTTACTTGCACATCTGTTACCGTCACAAAACCAATACGTGGATCTTTAATTTTGCGACTGATAATTTCGCCTAGTTCTTTTTTCATTTGCTCGCCTACGCGATTTGCACGTAGCTTCATAACTAATCACCTCATTCAATACCATTCCAATTGTGTTATCGTACGTTCAATCTCAGGAAACGAGTCAACATACGCAAGTACACGATTCATTTCTTTTTCGCAGACAACACGATTTGAGGATACGGAAACGATTGCAATTTCTGTACGTTGCCATACATCCTGGTGTCCAACTTCTGAAACAGATACATTGTACCTTTGTTTCACACGAGTTAAAATACGCTGTAAAATTGCTCGTTTCTCTTTTAAAGAATGCACATCATAAATCATACACTCAAATGAGAGTGAAGCGATAATCATCGCTTCACTTCTTCCATAATGTACGCCTCAATGATGTCCCCTTCTTTAAGATCATTATATCTTTCAATTGTGATACCACACTCATAGTTTTGTGCAACTTCTTTTACGTCATCTTTGAAACGTTTTAACGTATCAAGCTGTCCTTCGAAAATAACTACGCCATCACGAATGATACGTACGCCGCTATCACGTGTGATTTTACCATCAGTTACATAACAGCCTGCAATTGTTCCAACTTTAGTAACTTTGAATGTTTGACGAACTTCTGCTTGACCAATTACTTTTTCTTCGAATTCAGGATCCAGCATACCTTGCATTGCTGCTTCAATTTCTTCGATTACTTTGTAAATAATGCGGTGTAAGCGAATATCAACATTTTCTAATTCAGCTGTACGTTTCGCGTTTACATCAGGACGTACGTTAAATCCAATCACGATTGCATTTGATGCAGAAGCTAAAATAATATCAGATTCTGTAATTGCACCTACGCCTGTGTGAATGATTTTTATTTTTACGCCTTCAACATCAATTTTGCGAAGTGATGCTGCCATTGCTTCTACAGAACCTTGTACGTCCGCTTTCACAATTAAGTTAATTTCTTTCATTTCGCCTTCTTGAATTTGTTGGAATAAATCTTCAAGGCTTAATTTAGATTTTTCACCACGTTGTGCAAGCAATGCTTGTTGTGCACGTGATTCACCGATTTGGCGTGCTTTCTTCTCGTCAGCAAATGCCATAAAGCGATCGCCTGCTTGTGGTACTTCATTTAGACCTGTAATTTCAACAGGAGTAGACGGACCAGCAACTTTCACACGACGACCAATATCATTTACCATCGCACGAACACGTCCGAATGATGTACCAACAACAATTGGATCTCCTACTCGAAGTGTACCGTTTTGCACAAGTAATGTTGCGATTGTTCCTTTACCTTTATCAAGCTGTGCTTCGATTACAGTACCAGCTGCATAGCGATTTGGATTTGCCTTATATTCTTCTACTTCACTTACAAGAAGAATCATTTCTAACAGGTTGTCAATTCCTTCGCCCTGAATCGCAGAAATTGGTACGAAAATTGTATCTCCGCCCCAAGCTTCTGGAACTAATTCGTACTCTGTTAACTCTTGCATTACGCGGTCTGGATTTGCTGATGGTTTATCCATCTTATTCACAGCAACGATAATTGGTACTCCAGCTGCTTTCGCATGGTTAATTGCTTCAACTGTTTGTGGCATAACACCGTCATCAGCTGCAACAACAAGAATTGTAATATCTGTTACTTGTGCACCACGTGCGCGCATTGTTGTAAACGCTGCGTGACCTGGTGTATCTAAGAACGTAATTTTTTTGTCATTTACTTCAACTTGGTATGCACCAATATGCTGTGTAATTCCACCAGCTTCGCCAGCAGTTACTTTTGAATTACGAATAGAATCAAGCAGTGTTGTTTTACCATGGTCAACGTGTCCCATAATTGTAACAACCGCAGGACGTTCTTTTAAGTTTTCTTCATCGTCTTGCTCGTCCATGAAAGTTTCAAATTCTGTTTCGCTAACAATCACTTCTTCTTCTACTTCAATACCGTAATCACTAGCAATTAGCTCAATTGTATCTTTATCTAAATCTTGGTTAATTGTCGCCATAATACCTAGCATAAAGAGCTTTTTAATAAGTTCAGATGGCTCTTTTCCTAGTTTTTTTGCAAGTTCACTTACTGTAAGAGAACCGGTGAAAGTAACTTTATCCGGTGTCTCTACTATTTGTGTTGGTTGTCTTCCAGCAAAGTTTTCTTGACGTTTGTCTTCATTTCCTTTGCCTTTTTTCTTCTTCTTATTGCTGTTCTTTTTGCTGCGAACAACTTTTTCTTCTACTTCAAACTCATCTGCAACAGAAGGTTTTTCTGCTCCAGTATTATATTGATTATCTAAATTATTTACTACTTCATCGTCTAACATTGTCATATGATTGGAGACCTCAATATTCATTTCTTTTAGTTTTGTAATAATATCTTTACTTGAGACATTGTGTTTCTTCGCATATTCATACACTCGAATTTTACTCATACCTTCACCCCCGGTAAGTTGTATCGAGCATGCTACGCAGCTTTTTCGCAAAGCCCTCATCTAACACGGCTACAACGACTCGCTCATCTCTCCCAATCGCATGCCCTAATTGTTGTCGATTTTCGACTTTTTTCATTGGTACGTTGTAGTACGTTGTTTTATCAGTAATACGTTTTGTTGTGTTCGCTGACGCATCTTCAGAAAGCAATACAAGCTTTGCTTTGCCACTTCGTACCTCTTTTAAAACGAGTTCTTCACCCGAAATTATTTTTCGAGCACGGTTTGCTAGTCCTAAAAACGATTTCCAATCGGACACTTATTTCGACTCCTTCTCAACAAGCTCAAGGAGCTCTTCATAAAGAGAACTGTCGACCTTCGCTTTTAGATGATGTTCCAAAATATTTTTCTTTTGCGCTTGGATGATGCATTCCTTGTCTTTTGACAAATATGCACCACGTCCTGATTTCTTTCCAGTTAAATCAATAGACACTTCGCCCTCTTTGGAACGAACAATGCGAACGAGCTCGCGTTTTGATTTCATTTCTTGCGTTGCAATACATTTTCGTAACGGAACTTTTCGATTGCTCATACTCATCACCTCTATTCGATTTCATCTTCAACTGAATCGAATGCGATCATGTTGTCTTCTTCTGTTACAATGCCAAGTTGCTTCGCATCAGACTCGCTCTTAATATCAATTTTCCAGCCTGTTAATTTTGCTGCAAGACGTGCGTTTTGTCCACGTTTACCAATTGCTAATGAAAGCTGATGGTCTGGAACAACAACAGTTGTTGCTTTTTCCTCTTCATTCACAAGTACTTTTACAACTTGTGATGGGCTTAAAGCATTTGCTACATATTCAATTGGATCATTCGACCAGCGAACAATATCAATCTTTTCACCTTTTAGTTCATCTACGATGCGTTGTACACGTTGACCTTTTGGACCTACGCAAGAACCTACTGGATCAACATCGATATTCTCTGCATATACAGAAATTTTAGAGCGGTCGCCTGCTTCACGTGCTACCGAACGAATTTCTACAGTTCCATCGTAAATTTCCGGCACTTCAATTTCAAATAAACGTTTTAAAAGACCTGGATGTGTACGTGATACATAAATTTGTGGTCCTTTTGTCGTTTTTTCTACTTTTGTGATGAACACGCGAATGCGATCATGTGGTTTATATTGTTCGTTAGGCATTTGCTCACTTACTGGTAGTAGTGCTTCTACTTTTCCTAAGCTTACATAAATAAAACGAGCATCTTGACGTTGTACAATACCAACCATGATGTCTTCTTCACGATCACTAAATTCTGAATAAATAACACCGCGTTCCGCTTCACGCACACGTTGTGTTACAACTTGTTTTGCAGTTTGTGCTGCAATACGACCAAAATCTTTTGGCGTTACTTCAATTTCTAATACATCGCCATCTTGATAGTTCGGATTGATTTGTCTTGCTTCTTCTACAGAAATTTCAAGACGTGGGTCAAACACATTATCAACAACGTCTTTACGTGCTAAAACTTGAATTGTTCCCACTTCTGGATTAAAGCTAACACGAACGTTTTGTGCTTGGTTAAAATTGCGTTTATAAGCAGAGATTAAAGCTGCTTCAATCGCATCAATAATAATATCTTTGCTAATACCTTTTTCTGATTCTAATACGAGCAAAGCATCTAACAACTCAGTGCTCATGAAGATCCCCCTTCTTACTAAAACGTAACAGCAAGTCGCGCATTCGCAACTTTGTCCATTGGAATTTGAATTTCTTTTTTACGTGTTTTAATTGTTAATAGTAGTGTAATTGTTGTACCATCGTAGGATAGTAGCTTTCCTTCAAACATCTTTTCACCATCGATCGGCTCATATGTTTTAATTGCCACTTGCTTTCCTACCGCTTGCTGGAAGTCTTTTTCTTTCTTTAATGGGCGTTCCGCTCCAGGAGATGATACATCCAAAAAGTAAAGATGAGGAATTGGATCCTCTTTATCTAAAGCTTCGCTTAAACGTTCACTTACCGCTCCGCATTCTTCAATGTCTACTCCTGTCTCTGAATCGATGGATACGCGTAGGAACCAGTCTTTTCCTTCTTTCACATATTCTACATCTACAAGTTCAAGATTTAACTCTTCAACAATCGGCTGCGCAAGTGCTTCAACAACTTCTGTGACTTTCTTATCCATAAACAGCCTCCTTTCTGCCGCCATGTACCATTTGAAAGAAAAAATCCGCCCTATTTAAAACGGTCTATCTTATTCTTTCTTGTTAGCTAACAAAAGCCCCTGCCATTAAGCAGGGAATATCTGTCTTAGTATTACCAAATTTAAGAAGTAAAACTTGTAACAAAATATGTATATACGACAGAAATGTCTCACCTACATCCATAGATAAAACATAGATAGTAACACGAAAGAGTGGGTTTCCCCACTCTTCTTTTCGCAAAATATACATGACATGGTTATCTCGGTTAATAGTATACCATAGCAAATAACGATTTGCAAAGATTTTTCCTGCCTGTTAGAACAGTGATAATTGGTTTTTATCCGGTAGATCTCCTAAACAACCTTGGCTATCTAAATACTCAATGATTGTTCTAGAAAGCTTACTACGTTGTTGCAAATCTTCTTTTGATAAAAACTCACCATTTCCACGTGCTTCCACAATACTTAAGGCCGCATTTGTACCAAGACCAGGTATCGCATTAAATGGAGGAATTAACGTATCTCCATCAATAATAAAGTCAGTTGCATGTGAACGATATAAATCAACCTTTTGGAATGAATAACCACGTTCACACATTTCAAGTGTCATTTCTAACACTGTTAGTAAACTTTTCTCTTTCGGCGCTGCATCCAATCCTTTTTGTGCAATTTCATCAATTCTTGCACGGATTGATGCCGAGCCTTTGACCATCGCATCTACATCAAAATCATCTGCACGTACTGTAAAATATGCTGCGTAGAACAAGAGTGCAAAGTGTACTTTGAAGTAAGCGATACGTACAGCCATAAGTACATAAGCAGCCGCATGGGCCTTAGGAAACATGTACTTAATCTTTTTACAAGAATCAATATACCAACTAGGTACATTGTTATTACGCATTTCCTCTTCCCACTCTTCTGGTACACCTTTACCTTTACGCACCGATTCCATGATTTTAAATGCTAAGGATGGATCTAATCCTTGATAAATCAGATAGACCATAATATCATCACGACAACCGATAACTTCACTCAGTGTACATGTACCGTTATAAATGAGTTCGTTAGCATTACCAAGCCATACGTCTGTACCATGGGATAGTCCAGAAATTTGGACAAGTTCTGAGAATGTTGTTGGCTTTGTTTCCTCTAACATCTGCCTTACGAATTTTGTACCAAACTCCGGTATACCTAGTGTACCGGTTTTACAATTAATTTGTTCTTCTGTTACACCTAAAGATTCTGGTCCAGAGAAAATCTTCATTACTTCTGGATCATCTGTTGGTATTGTTTTTGGATCCACGCCGCTTAAATCTTGCAGCATACGAATAACGGTCGGATCATCGTGTCCCAGAATATCCAGTTTTAATAAATTATCATGAATAGAATGGAAGTCAAAGTGTGTTGTTCTCCATTCTGCCCCTACTGAATCGGCTGGGAATTGAATTGGTGAAAAATCAAAAATATCCATGTAATCGGGCACAACAATAATTCCGCCTGGATGCTGCCCTGTTGTGCGTTTTACACCAGTACAACCAGCAACAAGACGATCAATTTCTGCATTTCGAATGGTTAAGTTATGATCAGATGCATACCCTTTTACATAACCATAAGCTGTTTTCTCCGCAACTGTACCGATTGTTCCAGCACGGTATACATAGTCCTCACCGAACAGTACTTTCGTATAGTTATGGGCACGTGGTTGGTACTCTCCGGAGAAGTTCAAGTCAATATCGGGAACCTTATCTCCTTTAAAACCAAGGAATGTTTCGAACGGAATATCATGTCCATCTTTTACATACGGGATATTACATGTTGGACACTCTTTATCAGGTAAGTCAAAACCAGAGCCTACAGAACCATCATTAAAGAACTCTGATTGCTTACAATTCGGACAGACATAGTGTGGCGGCAATGGATTTACTTCGGTAATTTCCATCATCGTCGCAACGAATGATGACCCTACCGATCCACGTGAACCTACAAGGTAGCCGTCAACCAGCGATTTTTTCACAAGCTTATGTGAAATTAAATAAATAACGGCAAATCCATGCCCAATAATACTTTTTAATTCTTTTTCCAAACGTGCTTCTACGATTTCTGGCAATTCTTCACCGTAGATGCTGCGTGCCATTTTATAACTCATGTCACGTGTTTCATCATCAGCACCTTCAATTTTCGGTGTATATAGGTCATCTTTTACTGGATGAACATCACCAATTAACGATGCGACCTTTTGTGTATTCGTCACAACAATTTCTTTTGCTTTCTCTTCTCCTAAGAATGAGAAGCAATCTAACATTTCATTTGTTGTACGGAAATATACAGGCGGTAATGAATGACGATTTAATGGATTTGCCCCGCCCTGCGAACTTACTAAGATTTTGCGATACATTGCATCTTCTGGATCTAGATAATGCACATTCCCTGTAGCAACAACAGGTTTATCTAACGTTTCACCTAGTTTTACTAAGTTAGAAATAATTGTTTTTAACTGTCCTTCATCTCGAACGAGTTCACGTTCTACTAAATGACGCAACACTTCCGGAGGCATAACCTCAATGTAATCATAGAACTGCGCAATCTCTTCTACCTCTTCAGGAGCCTTTTGCATCATCGCTTCAAATACTTCACCCTTATCACAAGCAGTACCAACTAATATACCTTCGCGATATTTTTTTAATAAAGAACGTGGTACCCGTGGTACGCGGTAAAAGTAATTCAAATGAGAATATGAAACAAGCTTATATAAATTTTTTAAACCAACATCTGATGTTGCAAGTAGTGTCATATGACTTGGACGTCCACGTTTATACGCATCCCCTTGCCCCATGCTGTCATTTAATTGATCATGATATTCAAAACCTTTTTCAATGACATCTTTTAACATTTTCACAAGTAAATAACCTGTTGCCTCTGTATCATAAATTGCACGGTGATGTTGCGTTAATTCAATATCAAGCTTTTTACACATCGTATTTAAACGATGATTCTTCATCTCTGGGAATAAAAATCTAGCTAACTCCAATGTATCAATAACTGGATTTTCCGGCTTGTCTAAGCCACATTTCTTAAACCCAACATTTAAGAATCCCATATCAAAACTTGCGTTATGGGCAACAAGTGTATGGTCACCCATCCATGATTCGAACTTTTTAAATACTTCTCCTACTTCTGGTGCATCCGTCAACATATCATCTGTGATACCTGTTAATTCAATAATTGTTGCTGATAATGGTTGATGCGGATTTGCAAAAGATTCAAAGCGATCGATAATTTCGCCGCCTTTCACTTTTACAGCGGCTAATTCAATAACCGTATCATATACAGCTGATAGCCCTGTCGTTTCAACGTCGAAAACAACGTATGTTTCATCTGCAAGTAGTCGATGAGTCTCATTATAAGCAATAGGAACACCGTCATTTACTAAATTGGCTTCTACACCATAAATGACTTTTACACCGGCTTTTTTACCAGCGGAATACGCTTCTGGGAAAGACTGTGCAACAGCATGGTCTGTAACAGCGATAGCCTCATGTCCCCATTTTCCAGCTTGAGCAACAAGCTTAGATACCGATGTAACAGCATCCATTTGACTCATTGGGGTATGCAAATGAAGCTCTACCCGTTTTTCTCCTTCAGGTGCTTTATCTTTACGAGAAGGCCCTGTTATTTCGTTAATATCGTTCGCAATCATTACTAAGTCACGAACAAACGTATCGTTTTGGACCGAACCTCGCGCTTTTACCCACATTCCTTTTTTTAAGGATTGCAGCATCGGAATATCTTCTTTATCACGTGAGAACATTTTAATCATAATAGAATCCGTATAATCCGTTATTTTTAACGTTAATAACGTACGTCCACTACGCAGCTCTTTTGTTTCCACATTGAAGACATAACCTTGAACAGTTTTTCTTCTTTCTTCATCTTGAATTTCGCGTAGCGGTGTAATCTCTTCATCAGGTTTAATAAGGTAACCGAGTACAATCGGCCCTTCATGTACAACATCACTTTCTTCAGCTTGCTTCTTGGCCATTTCTTCCATAGCTTGTATAACACGCTGACGATCTTCTTGCTGTGTTTGTTCACGAAATTTTTGAACTTCCTCTTCGTTTTGCTTTATATTTGTTTCAAGCTGAAAACGTGGAAATCCGAAAACTTCATATTGATCCCCTACCGACTTCGCAAGATTTTTCTTTAGCGCAGTAGATTCTAACTCATTATTCACATCAAGTAACAACTTCACTCCGTTTACATGCGGAAGTTGCTTTTTTAAATACGCAAACATAGGTGAAAAAGTAATTCGATCTGTACAAAGTGGCCAATATGCTTTGACCTCTTCTTCTGTAAATTGTTTATTCTCTGTTTCTAGTGCAAATGACGTTTTTGCAATATGTGAAAATGACTGCTTGAGCTGTGTTTCTAACAGTTCATATAATTCTGTTGGCAAAATACGTGGCACTTGTAAATCAAAATGCCAACTCTTATTTGCTTTATCAACAACTAGCCTTTGAATACCGCCACCTTGTAAATATTGATTGATAAGGTCTTCAGGCATTTGCAGCTGTTGGAGCAAAATTTGAAATCGCTCTTGTTGTTCGCTTGTTAATGACATAAGCAACCTCCTTCCATCTGCTATTATAAATTGAAACGTTCCGCAAAGAAAGATTTCTTCCTTTTAACTGATTATTTTTTATTTTACATAGAAATAGAAGGTACCTCACCTGGAGGTACCTCTTCTTATTTCAAAATATTAGCAATGTATGCATGAAGTTCTTCTACCTTTACTTCTGCAGATTCATTTGTAGCACGCACTTTTACTTCAACAATGCCTTCATCAGCTTTTTTACCAACTGTTACTCGAACTGGAAGACCAAATAAGTCTGCATCAGCAAATTTAACACCTGCACGCTCTGCACGATCATCTAACAATACTTCATAACCTTGTTCTTGTAATGAATTGTAGATCGTTTCACCTACTTCACGCTGTGCATCAGACTTCATGTTTACTGGAATTACATGTACATGGAATGGTGCAACAGCTTTTGGCCAAACCAAACCATTTTCATCGTTAAATTGCTCAGCGACTGCCGCAACTGTGCGAGATACCCCGATACCATAGCATCCCATGATAAGTGGCTTCGTTTTTCCATTCTCATCTAAGAACGTTGCATTCATTGCTTCGCTATAACGTGTACCTAATTTAAACACATGTCCAACTTCGATACCACGAGCAAAACGGATTGTCCCATTTCCATCTGGAGATTGATCTCCTTCTTGAATGAAACGTAAATCTGTATATTGACTCACTTTGAAATCACGCTCTGGATTTACATTTATATAATGGAATCCTTCTTCGTTTGCACCACAGCAACCATTTACAATTGCTGCTACAGCATGGTCAGCAATGACTTCAATGTCTCCTGTTACACCAATTGGTCCTAAAGAACCAACTTCGCAATTTAACAGTTCTCTTACCTCTTCATGTGAAGCAAGTTCAACAACTGAAGCACCATAGACATTCTTCACTTTTACATCATTTACTTCATGATCCCCGCGAACAAGTACAACAACAAACTTTTCATCGACTTTAAAGACCATAGATTTGATGCAATTTGACGCTTCCATATTTAAGAATGCAGAAACCTCTTCAATTGCTTTTTGATCTGGCGTTGCTACTTTTTCAAGTGCTTTTTCTGCTTCATCGCTTTTTGCATAGGAAGCAACAACAGGTGCCATTTCAATATTTGCTGCATAATCAGATGTATCAGAATACGCAATTGTATCTTCTCCTACATCAGATAATGCCATAAATTCATGTGTATCTTTACCACCCATTGCTCCAGAATCAGCAATAACCGCACGGAAATTCAATCCACAGCGAGCGAAGATATTAGAATATGCTTGGTATAGGCCACTATAAACTTCATCCAAACTTTCTTGTGTCGCATGGAAAGAATAAGCATCTTTCATTAAAAATTCTCTTCCGCGTAATAAACCAAAACGGGGTCTTTGCTCGTCACGGAATTTTGTTTGGATTTGATATAATGTTAACGGTAGCTTTTTATAAGATTTAATTTCATCACGTACAAGGTCTGTAATAACTTCTTCATGCGTTGCTCCTAGTGCAAACTCACGATCATTACGATCTTTCATACGCATTAACTCAGAACCGTAAGAATACCAACGACCTGATTCTTGCCACAATTCAGCTGCTTGTAATGCTGGCATTAATAATTCTACAGCTCCTGCTCGTTCCATCTCTTCTCGAACAATACGTTCCACTTTATGCAATACTTTTAGCCCCAGTGGTAAAAAGCTGTAAATACCAGAAGCATTTTGACGCATGAATCCTGCACGAAGTAGCAATTGATGACTTTTAATCTCAGCATCGGCTGGTACTTCACGTAATGTAGGACTAAATACCATACTTTGTTTCATCTATTCGCACCTCTTTAATTTACTCTAATACGCAGTAAAACCCCCCACCTCAAATTAGGTGAGGGATTACGACTCTAAGAGTTTTATTCATTTCATTCACTATTCACAAAAAACATCGTGAATTTTATACTTACTACAAGTTTCACTTTATTTTACAAGAAAAATCTCCGAATGTCATTCCACGTTACAACTAACATAAGTAACATCAATAACGCAAAGCCAATAAAATGAACCATTCCTTCTTTTTGGCGATCAATTGGTTTCCCACGCAAAGCTTCAATTAAGAAGAAGAACAAGCGTCCTCCATCAAGAGCAGGAACCGGTAATAGGTTGAATAGACCGAGGTTTATGCTTAAAACAGCCGCCAAACTAAGAACACGAATAAAGCCATAATCTACTACTTGGTCTGTTAAATTATAAATTCCTACGGGACCTGATAAATCATTAATAGAAAACTGACCCGTCACTAGTTTTACAAGGGAATCAAAAATTAATTTTGTCCATGTATACGTCTGCTCAAAACCTGATTTAATAGAACCAAAAATAGATTTCTCTACAGGCGAGTATACACCAATTCTACCAACCTCTTCTTTCCCCTCTTTATCAGCTGATGGCGTTACTTTTACATTCAATTGTTCGCTGTCACGTTTTACATGAAGCGTAATTTCTTTATTTGGGTGTTCACGTACAATCGTGACAACATCTTTCCATGTATTCGTGTCTTTCCCATCGATTGCTTGAATCGTATCATCTTGTTTCAATCCTGCTTGTTCTGCAACACTATCCTTCATTACTTTCCCAACCATTGGCTTATCAACAGGAATACCTTGTACCAATCCAATGATAACAAAAATAACAAATGCAAGAATGAAGTTCATAGCAGGACCTGCAAAGATTGTTAATGCTCGCTGTCCTAGCGTTTTAGAACCAAATTGTCTGTTAAACGGGGCGATTTGTATTTCTTCTCCTGCTGAAACAATACGAGCTTTTTCACTCACACGGAATGTTTGCAATTCCTCCTCGTATTCTTCGTAACCAGCAATTGTGAGATTGTGTTCCAAATCAGCTTGCTCTACTTCAATCACGCGAACATTCGGATACTTTTCGCGCCCGTCTAAAACTAATTTCATAACTTCTTCGTTTTCATTTAACACGAGTCCAACTTTTTTTCCTGGTTTTAATTCAACCGTTTCTGCATCCTCACCAGCCATTCTAACATAGCCTCCAAGAGGTAGCAGCCGAACTGTATAAACTGTTTCATTCTTTTCAAATGAAAATATTTTTGGTCCAAAACCAATTGCAAACTCGCGACATAAAATACCCGCTCTTTTTGCGAAATATAGATGCCCTAGCTCATGGAAAAATACGAGTGCACCGAAAATTAATATAAAGGCAATCGCTGTATTCAATTCCATAACCACCTTTGCTAAATTTGTTCCATCACAAACCGTCTTGTGGCCGCATCAATTTCCTGAATTTCTTCTAAGCTCGGACGTGCAATGACATTGTGATGGTGCATTGCTTTTTCAATGAGGTCTTCTACTGTTAAGAAACCAATTTTCTTTTGTAGAAAGGCTGCTACAGCTACTTCATTTGCTGCATTCATAACAGCTGGCATGCTCCCGCCCATCTTTCCAGCTTCATATGCAAAACGTAGGCAACGGAAACGATCTTGATTCATTTGTTCAAAATGCAGTGTTCCAATTTTCCATAAATTTAACTGTTTTGTATCTGAGAGAGGTAATCGATCTGGATATGTAAGTGCATATTGAATTGGTACACGCATATCTGGTGAGCCGAGCTGTGCCATTACACTACGATCTTCAAATTCAACCATAGAATGAATAATGCTTTCTTTATGTAAAACAACATCAATTTGCTCATAAGGTATGCCGAAAAGCCAATGCGCTTCAATTACTTCCAGCCCCTTATTCATCATTGTAGCAGAATCAATTGTAATTTTCGAACCCATTGACCAGTTTGGATGACGAAGCGCATCTTCCACAGTCACATGTTGTAATTCATCTCTCGTTTTATCGCGGAAACTCCCACCTGAAGCAGTGATAATTAAGCGAGAAATTCGCTTTTCATTTTCTCCATTCAAACATTGAAAAATAGCCGAATGCTCACTATCTACTGGAAGTAACGGCACATTATGTTTGCGTGCAGCTTCCATTACAATATGTCCCGCAGTTACTAATGTTTCTTTGTTTGCAATTCCAATTGTTTTTTTCGCCTCAATTGCACGGAGTGTTGGTAACAACCCTACACTACCTACAACAGCATTTATTACAACTTCTGCACTTGGGTGAAGAGCTACCTCTAATAGTCCTTCGTCACCATATACTACTTTTGTATTTCCAGAAACTGATTGTAACCTTACAACATCTTCCTCTCTTTGTACAGAAACAAGCTGAGGAGAAAATTCTTGAATAACTTTTACTGCGTAGTCAATATTTTTCCCTACAGAAAAAGCAACGAGACGGAATTGGTCTGGGTGCGAGCGTACTACATCTAAAGTTTGCGTCCCTATTGATCCGCTTGCCCCTAATAAACTAATGTTTTTCATGACTCCAACCCCTCGTTTTATTATGAAATGAAATGTAAGAAGTGTAAAATCGGTAATACGAACAACCAACTATCTGTTCGATCTAAGATTCCACCATGTCCAGGTAAAATTGTACCTGAATCTTTCACACCGTAATGGCGTTTAAAAGCAGATTGTACTAAATCACCGAGTTGTCCAAAAATGGAGATTGCAATTGTAACAATTATTAACATCCCAACGTTCCCTTGAACTTGGAAAAACATATTGTATACAAAAGCAACGACAATCCCACAAACAATACCACCTAGTGAACCTTCTATCGTTTTATTCGGACTAATTTCTGGCCACAATTTTCTTTTTCCGATTGCTTTCCCTATGAAATATGCACCTGAATCAGTTGCCCAAATGACAAATAACGCATAAAATACAAAATGGATTCCCGCTATTCTCGTTTCATTTAAATATAAGAATCCCATTGCAACATACGTTGTTGCCATAAGTAAAAAAGAAGCATTGTCAAAAGTAAATGTATTCTTTGAAAGGACTGTATATGATAAAAGTAATAAAACAATCACAAATGTGATTTCTAGTTTATCTAATCCAATCCAATTGAACACTCCTGATGCATTACTTGGAACTAAAATACTCCACAATAATAATGCGGCTAAAACTGTTGGCACCGAAATAAGTGTAAGCTTGTTCATACGAATTAATTCATATAATCCTATAGAAGCAAGTGCATACACTAAAACTGTAAAAGGCACGCCACCGTAAATTACGATGGGAATGAACAGCGCGGCAGCAATCACTCCAGTAATAATTCTCTGTTTCACTACCAAACCCTCTCTTTCTACACGCCTCCGAATCTGCGCCCTCTATGTTGAAAGTCTGTAATCGCATTTAGCAAATGTTCCTCGGTAAAATCTGGCCAATACACATCTGTAAACCAAAGCTCCGAATACGCAATTTGCCATAGCATGAAATTACTAATACGTAGCTCCCCACTTGTACGAATAAGCAAGTCTGGGTCAGGTAAAGAGCTTGTCATTAAGTATGAAGAAAGCATTTCTTCATTTACATCTTCTGAACGAACTTTCCCTTCTTCGCTATCTTTCATCATATGTTGCACAGCAGAAACGATTTCATCGCGACTTCCATAGTTTAACGCAAAATTGAGAATTAATCCCGTGTTCTCTTTTGTATCTTCCATGGCTTTTTCCATCGCTCTGCGCGTATGCGTAGGAAGACGATCTTTTTGTCCAATTACTCGAACTTGTACATTTTCTTCAATTAATTCTGGTAAAAATGCACCTAAAAATTCTTCTGGAAGCTTCATTAAATAATCGACTTCCTTTTTCGGTCTTTTCCAATTCTCAGTAGAAAAAGCATAAAGAGTCAGCACTTTCACATCAAGTTTACTAGCAAATTTCGTAATTTTTTTTACTACTTGCATTCCTTCATGATGTCCGGCAATGCGGGGCATTGCTCTTCTCTTTGCCCATCTTCCATTACCATCCATAATGATCGCAATGTGCTCTGGTATATGTCCCTTTTTCACTTTTTCAATGAGATGATCAAACGATGTGACCTTTTTACCTTTAAAAAAAGGAAACTTTTTAAACATCATTCATACCCTCCAACAAGCAGACGTATGTCTAAAAGTGTAAAAAGACCCCCTTAAGAAGAGGGTCATATTTGCGAAGGTATCGCTATTACACTTCCATGATTTCTTTTTCTTTGTTTTTTGCGATTTCGTCAACTTTTGCAATATATTTATCTGTTTCTTTTTGGATATCTTCTGTATATCCTCTTAAGTCGTCTTCTGTAATATCTCCAGCTTTTTCAAGCTTTTTAAGATCATCATTAGCATCACGACGTACGTTACGAACTGCTACTTTTGCTTCTTCAGCATATTTCTTAACAGTTTTCACCAGGTCTCTACGACGTTCTTCTGTTAATGCAGGGAATGCAATACGAATTACTGATCCGTCGTTAGAAGGATTTAGACCTAAATCAGCTTTTAAAATTGCTTTTTCAATATCACCGATAGAAGTTTTATCATACGGCTGAATAACAAGCAAACGTGCTTCAGGAACTGTAATGTTCGCTAATTGCACAACAGGTGTTGGTGCACCATAATAATCAACTTGTACTTTATCTAATGCAGACGCGCTTGCACGACCAGCACGAACTGAAGCTAATTCGCGAGAATAAGCAGCAACTGCTTTTTCCATTTTTTCATTTGCAGCTTTTAATACTTGTTGTCCCATTTTTATTTCCCCCTTACAATTGTTCCAATATTTTCGCCTAAAACGGCACGCTTAATATTACCTTTTTCCATAACCGAGAATACAATTAATGGAATATCATTATCCATACATAAAGAAGAAGCAGTAGAATCCATTACACCTAAACCTTCTTTTAATACATCTAAGTAAGTAAGTGTTTCATATTTCGTAGCTGTTGGGTCAATAGATGGATCTGCATTATATACGCCATCTACATTGTTTTTCGCCATTAAAATAACATCAGCTTCGATTTCTGCTGCACGTAATGCTGCAGTTGTATCTGTAGAGAAGTACGGGTTACCTGTACCCGCTGCAAAGATAACAACACGCTTCTTCTCTAAGTGACGAACTGCTTTGCGGCGAATGTAAGGTTCTGCCACTTGACGCATTTCAATAGAAGTTTGAACGCGTGTTTGAATTCCAATGTTCTCCAAGCTATCTTGAAGAGCTAATGAGTTCATAACTGTCGCTAACATGCCCATGTAGTCCGCTCCTGCACGGTCCATGCCCATTTCACTTCCAATTTTCCCACGCCAAATGTTACCGCCGCCAACAACAACAGCAACCTCTACATCAAGTTCTGCAATTTCTTTCACTTGTTCTGCAACTGACTTAATAACAGCTGGGTTAATTCCAAATCCTTGTTCACCAGCTAAAGCTTCTCCGCTTAGTTTTAAAACGACACGATCATATTTCGGTTTACTCATAATGAACCTCCAATTGCTTACATCTTTATTTTAAAAAAGGGAACACAATGTGTTCCCTAATCTGTATTAGTTGTTACCTTTTACTTGGTTCATTACTTCTTCAGCAAAGTTGTCTTCGCGTTTTTCGATACCTTCACCAACAGCGTAGCGAACGAATCCTTTTAATGTTCCGCCTTTAGACTCAACGAACTGACGAACTTTCATATCAGGGTTTTTAACGAATGCTTGGTCAAGTAAGCAAATCTCTTCAAAGAATTTACCTAGACGGCCTTCAACCATCTTAGCAACGATTTTTTCAGGCTTGCCTTCGTTTAAAGCTTGTTGTGTTAATACTTGACGCTCGTGCTCAACTTCTTCAGCTGTTACAGCATCGCGGTCGATGTATTTAGGGTTAACTGCTGCAATGTGCATTGCTACATCTTTAGCAGCCGCTTCATCTGTAGAACCTTCAAGAACTGTTAATACACCAATGCGTCCACCCATGTGTAGGTAAGCACCGAATGCATCTGCATCAGTTTTTGATACGATTTCGAAACGACGAAGTGTAAGTTTTTCACCAATTTTAGCGATTGCTTCGTTGATGTACTCTTCTACTGTTTTGCCGTTTGCAATTGTTTGAGCCATAGCTTCTTCAATGTTAGCAGGTTTGTTAGCTAATAAATGAGCAGCTAATTCTTTAATTAATGTTTGGAAACCTTCGTTTTTCGCAACGAAATCAGTTTCAGAGTTTAATTCTAAGATTAAACCTTCGTTACCGTTTGTTTCGATGAAAGTTAAACCTTCAGCAGCGATGCGGTCTGCTTTTTTAGCAGCTTTCGCAATACCTTTTTCACGTAAGAAGTCAATTGCTTTCTCCATGTCGCCGTTAGTTTCTGTTAAAGCTTTTTTGCAGTCCATCATACCCGCGCCAGTTTTTTCACGAAGTTCTTTTACCATTTGTGCAGTGATTGCCATATTTTTCATCCTCCTAAAATATGTATTTATACCTTTTGAAAAGGTGTTTATACCTTAAAAAAGGTGATAAAAGGCCGAACCCCTTATCACCTTTCAAATTTGTTACGCAGTAACAGTTTCTTCACCTTGTTTTGCTTCAAGGATCGCGTCTGCCATTTTAGATGTAAGAAGTTTTACAGCACGAATTGCATCATCGTTTGCTGGAATTACGTGATCGATTTCGTCTGGATCACAGTTTGTATCAACGATACCGATGATTGGAATGTGTAATTTGCGTGCTTCAGCAACTGCGATACGCTCTTTACGAGGGTCTACTACGAATAATGCACTTGGAAGACCTTTCATATCTTTAATACCGCCTAAGAATTTTTCAAGACGCTCTAACTCTTTTTTAAGTTGAACAACTTCTTTCTTAGGAAGTACATCGAATGTACCATCTTCTTGCATTCTTTCGATGTCTTTAAGACGCTTGATACGCTTTTGGATTGTTTGGAAGTTTGTTAACGTTCCACCTAACCAACGTTGGTTAACGAAGTACATACCTGCACGAGTTGCTTCTTCTTTAATAGCTTCTTGTGCTTGTTTTTTTGTACCTACGAATAAAATGTCGCCACCTTCAGCAGCGATGTTACGCATTACGTTGAAAGCTTCTTCAACTTTTTTCACAGTTTTTTGTAAGTCGATGATGTAGATACCGTTACGCTCTGTGAAAATGTAACGTTTCATTTTTGGGTTCCAACGACGAGTTTGATGTCCGAAATGAACACCAGCTTCAAGCAATTGCTTCATAGAAATTACTGACATAATTTAGTTCCTCCTAAATGGTTTTTGATATCCTCCGTTTACTTCATCTTTAAGCGAAACTACAAGCGTAGCACCAACACTTAAATCGGTAAACGTGTGTACTTTGTACTGACACCACTGCTTACTATATCATAATGAAATATTACAATCAAGTCGAAAATGCGAACAATGTAAAACTTTCTTTTTAATTATGATTTTACTCATCTATTTCTCAATTCTAACTTCAGTATTACCACTCTTCCTTTACTTTAAGCAGCCGTACCTAATAAAGCAAAACTACGGCTTTTTCCCCATCAGAACGCAATGAATCTTTTAGAAAATAAAAAAGCTCTCCTCACATGAGGAGAGCTTCCCTTAACAATTAGTTTGTTTTTAATTTAGCAAGTTCATGTAAAAACTTGTCGTTTAATACTTTAATGTATGTTCCTTTCATACCTAAAGAACGAGATTCAATAACGCCTGCACTTTCTAATTTACGAAGTGCGTTTACGATTACAGAACGAGTAATTCCTACACGATCAGCAATTTTACTTGCAACAAGTAAACCTTCTGTTCCATTTAATTCTTCGAAGATGTGCTCAATTGCTTCTAACTCACTGTATGATAACGAGCTAATTGCCATTTGAACGACCGCTTTACTACGCGCTTCTTCTTCGATTTCTTCCGCTTTTTCGCGTAAGATTTCCATACCTACTACAGTTGAGCTGTATTCAGCAAGAATTAAATCATCATCTAAAAATTCTTGACCTAGACGCGCTAACACTAGTGTACCTAGACGCTCACCGCCACCAACGATCGGTACAATTGTAGTTAAACCTTGACCGAATAATTCTTTGTTTTCTACAGGGAATGCTGTAAATTGACTGTTTACATCTAAGTTTGAAGATGTTTCTGTAACGTTGAATAGGCTTTGTGTATACTCTTCTGGGAATTGACGCTCTGCAAGCATTTGTTTCATGCGCTCATTCTCGATTTGTTGGTGAATTGCATATCCTAATAATTTACCACGACGACTTACAACGAATACGTTTGCTTCAATTACTTCACACATTGTATCTGACATTTCTCTAAAGTTTACAGGCTTTCCTGCTGCGCTCTGTAATAACGCATTTAATTTTCTCGTTTTTGCTAATAATTCCATTTCAAAAGTTCCTCCTACATGTTACTTACATATTTTTTCATCACTTGGAAACTAGGGCGAGTCACCTGATGACACTATTACAAAATAAACTGGCTCACATCTTTATTTTTAGCAATCGTTGCTAATTTTTCCTCTACATATTGAGGTGTTATCGTTATTTTCTCTAACGTAATCTCAGATGCTTCAAACGATAAATCTTCAAGAAGTTTCTCCATAATGGTATGAAGTCTTCTCGCTCCAATATTATCCGTATCTTGATTAACTTGATAAGCAATCTCAGCAATCTTACGAATAGCTTCGTCAGAAAATTCAATTTCTATACCCTCAGTTGCTAATAATGCTATATATTGCTTCACTAAAGCATTATCAGGTTCTACAAGAATTTTAACAAAATCATCTACCGATAATTTTGTTAATTCCACTCGAATCGGGAATCTTCCTTGCAGTTCTGGAATTAAATCAGACGGTTTGGACATATGGAAGGCACCAGCCGCAATAAATAAAATATAGTCTGTTTTCACCGATCCATATTTCGTTGCAACGTTCGATCCTTCTACAATTGGCAAAATGTCACGCTGTACACCTTCACGCGATACATCCACGCTATTCGACTGCTTACCAGCAATTTTGTCAATTTCATCAATAAAAATAATCCCGAGCTGTTCAGCACGATAAACAGCCTCTTGTGTAACTTCATCCATATCAATTAAGCGCTGTGCTTCCTCATTTGTCAAGACTTTTCTTGCTTCTTTTACAGAAAGTTTACGTTTTTTCGTTTTTTTCGGCATAAAACTTCCTAATGCATCTTGGAAATTCATCCCCATTTGCTCCATACCAGTACCTTGCAACATATCAAACATAGAAGACTGTTGTTCCGTCACTTCAATCGATACAATTTCATCTTCAAGTAAACCTGCGGCAAGTTTCTTTTCAACTTCTCTGCGCTTCTTTTCAATTTCTGTGTCATCTTGTGTTTCAGATGTCTGATTCGCATTTTGATTTCCACCAAATAACATCTCTAACGGATTTTTGAATCCGGATTGTTTTTGCGGACTTGGCACCAAAATTTCAACAAGCCGTTGATTTGCTTGTTCCTCAGCCTTATCTTTAACCTTGACGACCATTTCTTCTTTTACGATGCGAACTGAAGTTTCTACAAGGTCACGCACCATAGATTCTACATCTCGACCGACATATCCAACTTCTGTGAATTTCGTCGCTTCAACCTTAATAAAAGGTGCTCCAACGAGCTTCGCCATTCGTCGTGCTACCTCTGTCTTTCCGACCCCTGTCGGTCCAATCATTAAAATGTTCTTCGGAGCAATTTCATCGCGTAAATCTTCCGCTAATTTACTGCGACGATATCGATTTCTAAGCGCTACTGCAACCGCTTTTTTCGCATCTTTTTGACCAATAATATATTGATCCAATTTTTCTACAATTTGACGCGGAGTAAAATGTAAATGCATATAAAATGCCTCCCTTACGATTCTACAATTCTTCCACAATAATGTTGTGATTTGTATACACACAAATGTCACCAGCAATTTCTAAACTTGCTTTCGCAATTGCTTTTGCTGTTAAATGTTCACTCGCATGTTGCTTTAAAGCGCGGCCAGCTGCAAGCGCATAATGTCCACCTGAACCGATTGCTAAAATGCCATCATCCGGTTCAATTACTTCTCCTGTTCCTGAAACAAGAAGTAACGTTGTTTGATCCATAACGATTAACATCGCTTCCAATTGACGCAGCATTTTATCACCACGCCATTGTTTCGCCATTTCAACTGCAGCACGTTGTAAATTTCCATTATACTCTTCTAACTTCCCCTCAAACATTTCAAAAAGAGTAAACGCATCCGCAACGGAACCTGCAAATCCAGCTAACACCTTCCCTTGAAATAGCTTTCGAACTTTTCGTGCTGTGTGCTTCATCACAACAGCATTGCCAAATGTCACTTGTCCGTCGCCGGCCATAGCACACTCTCCATTATGGTGAATGGCAAATATCGTTGTAGCGTGGAAATTTCCCATAGAAAAAACTCCTTTATATGTTTTTATAGCTTTAAAAGCAATTTATGCCCGCGGGTGATGCTTCATGTAAACAGAACGCAATCTTTCTTTTGAAACATGCGTATAAATTTGTGTCGTTGATAGATTTTCATGACCCAATAACTCCTGCACAGTTCGTAAATCTGCACCTTCATCTAACATATGTGTAGCAAATGTATGCCTTAACATATGTGGACTTATTCGCATTGTAAGAGAAGCTTTCTTAATGAGCTCATTTAAAATATAACGAACACCGCGATCCGTTAACGGCTTACCCTTTGCATTTAAAAACACCATTTGAGAATGTTCCTCTGTTTTTTTAGCTAACTGTTTTCTACCGTTTTCTATATAAGTAATTAAAGCATCTTGGGCATAACTTCCAAACGGAACGTACCTTTGTTTTTTGCCTTTTCCCGTCACTAGAATTGTCCCTACCGAGAAATCAATATCAGTAAGTTGTAAACTTACACATTCACTCACACGGATTCCCGTTGCATACATAAGCTCTAATAAAGCTTGATCCCTTTGACCAAGTGGTGTTTTTACATCAGAAACTTCAAACAATTTCTCCAATTCTTCAACATACAAAAACTTTGGGATTGACAGTTCTTTTTTGGGGAGTGACGCAAGTGCAAACGGATTATCTTCTCGATATCCTTCACGCATCAGAAAACGATATAAACTTCGTAAGCTCGATACTTTTCTTGCGACAGATTTACGGGCTAGCTTTTCATCGTGTAATGTCGTTAAGTACAAACGAACATCTACGTATGTAACGTCTAAAAAAGAGGATATGCCTTCTCGCTCCATAAATTGCACAAAATGTTCTAAATCATTTTGATAACTTGCAATTGTATATTTTGAATAATTTCTTTCAATTTGTAAATATCCAACGAATAATTGTAACAATTTCTTCACATTCACATAACTCACCTCAATAAAGGCTACTAAATCGTATCACAACTCAGTAGCCTTTGCAAGAAATTTAACTAAATATTTACAAAATTTTGAATCGTCTCTAAAGCGCGTGTTGCGTATGCTTCATTTCGCTCTTGTTTCTTTTTAATTTTCTTTTCTAATGGCGCAAATAAACCAAAGTTTGCGTTCATCGGTTGGAAGTTTTTCGCATTAGTTGCAGTAATATAATTCGCCATACTGCCCATTGCTGTTACAGGAGGTAATACAACAGGCTCTTCTCCCTTTACAAGACGAGCTGCATTAATACCTGCTAACAGCCCTGAAGCAGCCGATTCTACATATCCTTCTACACCTGTCATTTGTCCAGCAAAGAATAAATCATCACGATGTTTATATTGGTATGTTGGACGAAGTAATCTTGGTGAATTAATAAACGTATTACGATGCATTACACCATAGCGTACAATTTCTGCATTTTCAAGTCCAGGAATCAATTGTAATACTTCTTTTTGAGGTCCCCACTTTAAATGTGTTTGGAACCCAACAATATTGTATAACGTTCCTGCTGCATCATCTTGACGTAATTGAACAACAGCATATGGCGTTTTACCTGTTTTCGGATCTTCCAGCCCCACTGGTTTCATCGGTCCAAATAACAATGTCTGTCTACCACGGCTTGCCATTACTTCTACAGGCATACAACCTTCAAAGAATACTTCTTTCTCAAATTCTTTTAATGGCACTGTCTCTGCAGCAATTAAAGCATCATAAAAACGATCGAACTCTTCTTCTGTCATTGGGCAGTTTAAATAAGCCGCTTCTCCCTTATCGTAACGAGATTTTAAATATACTTTGTTCATATCAATGCTTTCTTTTTCCACAATTGGTGCAGCTGCATCATAGAAATAAAAATAATCTTCACCCGTTAACTCTTTTAACTGTGCAGAAAGTTCTGGAGATGTGAGTGGACCTGTCGCGATAACAGTTGGTCCTTCTGGAATTTCTGTCATTTCTTCGTTCATCACAGTTACGTTTGGATGATTTTTCACATACTCCGTTACTTTTGCTGCAAATTCATGCCGATCAACCGCTAATGCTCCTCCTGCTGGCACAGAACACTCATCTGCCGCACGGATAATAACAGAGTCCATTTTGCGCATTTCTTCTTTAATGACCCCAACAGCATTTGTTAATGTATTTGCACGAAGTGAGTTACTGCATACTAACTCAGCAAATTTATCTGTGTGATGAGCCGGCGTTTGTCTTACTGGTCTCATTTCATATAATTTTACCTGAACACCACGTTTTGCAATTTGATAAGCTGCTTCACTTCCTGCAAGACCTGCGCCAATGACGTTTACTACTTGTGTTGTCATGTATTTATCACCTTTCCTTTTCTATCCCGAAAAAAATGTGAGCAGTTACGCTCACATTTGTTGTTCTTCTTCATAATCACAAGAAATACATTGTACTTGAACGCCTTTTTTCAGCTTCTTCTCTACGAGCATACCTTCACATTTCGGGCATTTCCGGCCAATCGGTTTATCCCAAGATACAAAGTCACATTCTGGATATGTGCCACATCCATAGAAAAGACGTTTCTTTTTATTACTTCGACGTTCAATAATTTGTCCTTTATCACATTTCGGACAAGTTACACCGATTTCTTTCACAATCGGTTTTGTATTGCGACAATCAGGGAAATTAGAACAAGCCATAAACTTCCCGTATTTGCCCATTTTAAAGACCATTGGGTGACCGCATAATTCACAATCTTCCCCAGCAGGTTCATCTTTAATTTCGACTTCACGCATCTCCTTTTCCGCTTTTTCTAAGCGGGGTTCAAAGCCTACGTAGAAATCATCAACAATTTTCACCCAATTTGCTTTCCCCTCTTCTACTTCATCAAGGTTTTGCTCCATATTGGCCGTAAATTCAATGTTAATAATTTCTGGGAAAAACTCTAAAATAAGTTCAATTACAATTTCTCCAAGTTCAGTCGGAACAAAGCGTTTATTGTCTAACGCAACATATCCTCGCTTCTGAATCGTTTCAAGTGTTGGTACGTAAGTAGACGGTCTCCCGATTCCAAGCTCTTCAAGCATCCTAACTAAACGGGCCTCTGTATAACGTGGTGGCGGCTGCGTAAAGTGCTGCTTTGGATCCATATCTTTTGAAAATACAGTTTCTCCTATTTCTAAAGGAGGCAACATTTTATCTTTTTCTTCCGCACCATCATCTTTCGATTCTACGTAAACTTTCATAAACCCTGAAAATTTCACTACTGAGCCACTTGCACGGAATTGAACGTTATTATTAATGAGTCTAGCTGTAACAGTATCCATTACAGCAGATGCCATTTGACTTGCAACAAATCGCTCCCAAATCAATTTGTACAAACGATGTTGATCACGGCTTAAGAAACTTTTTAGTTCCTCTGGCTTTCTCATTACCGAAGTTGGACGAATTGCTTCATGCGCATCTTGTGCATTCGCTTTTTTCGTTTCCTTCTTCTTCTCTGTCCCTATGTATTCTGAACCAAACGCCTCAGTAATATAAGAGCGAGCTTCCTCTTGAGCAGTTTCCGATATACGCGTTGAGTCTGTTCTCATATACGTAATAAGACCTACGGTTCCCTGTTTACCAATATCTATCCCTTCGTATAGCTGCTGCGCAAGCATCATTGTCTTCTTTGCTCGCATATTTAATTTACGTGCAGCTTCTTGTTGTAAAGAAGACGTTGTAAATGGTAATGCAGGATTACGTTTCCGCTCTTTTTTCGTTACATTTTCAACTGAAAACGCATTGTCTTTCATTGTTTCAATTATGTCTTTTACTTGCGCTTCATTTGTTAATTGAACCTTTTCTCCATTCACACCATAAAAAGATGCTTCAAATGTGTCTTTTCCTTTGACAAATTCTGTTTTAATTGTCCAGAACTCTTCCGGAATAAAACTTTGAATTTCTTTTTCACGATCAATAATTAAGCGAACCGCTACAGATTGTACACGTCCTGCACTTAATCCCTTTTTGACTTTCTTCCATAATAAAGGACTAATATTATAACCAACAAGGCGATCAAGTATCCGTCTTGCTTGCTGTGCATCTACTAAATCCATATTAATTGCACGAGGATGCTTAAATGACTCTTTAATCGCATCTTTTGTAATTTCATTAAATACAACCCGGCAATCTGATTCAACATCCACATTTAGCGTATTCGCTAAATGCCAAGCGATCGCTTCTCCTTCGCGGTCTGGATCGGCCGCGAGATAGACTTTTTTTGCTTTTTTTGCTGCTGATTTTAAATCTTTTAAAACAGGACCTTTACCACGGATGGTAATATACTTCGGGGTGAAATTATTTTTTACTTCTATCCCCATTTGACTTTTAGGCAAATCGCGAACATGTCCCATAGACGCGACGACTTTGTATTTTTTCCCTAAATATTTCTCAATGGTTTTCGCCTTAGAAGGCGACTCCACGATTACGAGGTAATCTGACATGCTAGTGCCTCCTTAAGAGGTGGATTCAAGTCTTCATTAATCTTATTGATTTCTCTTGTTTTTGTCAATCAAGAATGAGTATAACATACAGTGCCACTCTACCATTTGTCAATAATTGTTTAATAAAAACATAAAAATATACGGTTAATTTAAAAATTCCTCGAGAATATCCTCTGCTTTTTGAACAAGTTTCGCCCCTTGCTTTATAAGTTGATTTGTTCCTGCTGCACTTTCTGTAAAAATAGGACCTGGAAGAGCAAATACCTCCCTATTTTGTTCTAAAGCGAGATCTGCAGTAATAAGCGAGCCACTTTCCGATTTCGCTTCCACTACTAGAACCCCTTTGCAAAGACCACTGATAATTCGATTTCGCTTTGGAAAATACCATTTTCTAGGCGCGTAATGTGGCGGATATTCTGTTAATAACAGTACAGTATTCTTCCATATTTTATAAAAGTAGCAATTCTCTTTTGGATACATATACTGTAATCCATGCCCTAAGACAGCAATAGTAGGGCTATGTTGTTGCACTGCGATTTGGTGAGCAATGGTATCAATTCCATTTGCAAAACCACTTACAATTAGCCATTCTTTGTCTATTAGCGGTTGTAAAATAGATTGTATGCTTTCTTTCCCGTATAAAGAAGGTTTTCTTGTTCCAACTACTGCAAATTTATTTATTTCTCCTAATAATTCTCTCTTTCCCTTTCCATATAAAATGAAAGGCGGATCTGATATTTCACGTAATAATTCTGGATAATCATCATCCCATATTGTGACATAAAAAATATGCTTTTCTTCTAAATGATGTATACATTGTGCCGGGGTAGATGTTTGTAAGAAGTTAACTAATTCAGCAGATTTTTTCGGAGTCAGCCCAGCATACTTTTCAAATTCCACTGAACTAAATTTATACAGTTTCTTTATCTCTGGATCTATATGCAATAAGCGAGTTAGCGCTTTCCAATGATCCGCTAACACATAATGAAGATGGAGCAATCGTTCCCTTTTCATGATCATTCTCCTTACCCATAATTTTTATTATGTAAACAGGAAAAAGTGTAAAAAGACACCCTCTAGCACGAAGGTGTCTTTCAAAAAGATTAATAGTTTTTACAAGTTTCAAATAATCCTTTTTCTTTTAAAACAGCGATTAAAGTTTCGCCCATAACAGCTGGTGTTTCAGCAACTTTAATACCACAAGCTTCCATTGTTTTGATTTTTTCAGCAGCTGTACCTTTACCGCCAGAAATAATCGCACCAGCATGGCCCATACGTTTTCCTGCAGGCGCTGTTTGACCACCGATAAATCCAACAACAGGTTTTGTCATATTTGCTTTTACCCACTCAGCAGCTTCTTCTTCTGCTGTTCCACCGATTTCACCAATCATAATAACAGCATGTGTTTCTTCGTCTTCATTAAACGCTTTTAACGCATCAATAAAGTCTGTACCATTGACAGGGTCGCCACCGATACCTACAGCAGTAGATTGACCAATGCCTTCTTGTGTTAATTGATGTACAGCTTCGTATGTTAATGTACCAGATCGAGATACAATACCTACATGACCTTTTTTATGAATATATCCTGGCATAATACCAATCTTACATTCATCTGGTGTAATAACACCTGGGCAGTTTGGTCCAAGTAAACGCGTCTGTTTACCTGCCATATACTTCTTAACTTTAACCATATCTAATACAGGGATTCCTTCTGTAATACATACTACTAAGTCAATCTCTGCATCAACCGCTTCCATAATCGCATCAGCCGCAAAAGCGGGTGGAACGTACACAACTGAAGCATTTGCGCCCGTTGCTTTTACAGCATCTTCTACCGTATCAAAGACAGGTACACCTTCAATTTCAGTGCCACCTTTACCAGGTGTTACACCACCGACAATTTTCGTACCATATTCAATCATTTGTTTTGTATGGAATAAACCTTGTGAACCAGTAATACCTTGTACAATAACTTTTGTATCTTTATTAACTAATACGCTCATTTTTCTCCCCCGCTTTCTATTAGCCCACTAGTGAAACAATTTTTTGTGCACCGTCTGCCATAGATTCTGCTGCAACAATATTTAAACCAGATTCATTTAAAATTTTCTTACCTAGCTCAACATTTGTACCTTCAAGACGAACAACAAGTGGTAATTCAAGGCCTACTTGTTTTGTCGCTTCAATAACACCTTCTGCAATAACATCACATTTCATAATGCCACCAAAAATGTTAACGAAAATACCTTTTACATTTTTGTCAGAAAGAATAATTTTGAAAGCTTCTGTAACTTTTTCAGCTGTAGCACCGCCACCAACATCTAGAAAGTTAGCTGGATCGCCATGGTAATGTTTAATGATATCCATTGTTGCCATTGCTAATCCTGCACCATTTACCATACAACCAATATTTCCATCTAAAGGAATATAGTTTAAGTCGTATTTAGAAGCTTCAATTTCTTTCGGATCTTCTTCTTCAAGATCACGAAGTTCTAGAATGTCTTTATGACGATATAATGCATTAGAATCAAAGTTTAATTTTGCATCTAATGCCATAACTTTTCCATCACCTGTTGTAACAAGTGGGTTGATTTCTGCAATAGAGCAATCTTTTTCGATATAAGCACGATATAAGCCCATCATAAACTTCACAGCTTGTCCTACAAGCTCTTTTGGAATATTGATGTTAAATGCAATGCGGCGTGCTTGGAAACCTTGCAGACCTACTGCTGGATCAATATATTCTTTAAAGATTTTTTCTGGTGTTTTTTCTGCTACTTCTTCAATTTCTGTTCCGCCTTCTTCAGACGCCATTAAAACAACTTGAGAAGTCGCACGGTCTAAAACTAAACCAACATAATATTCTTTTTTAATATCGCAACCTTCTTCGATAAGTAAGCGTTTTACTTCCTTACCTTCAGGACCTGTTTGATGCGTAACAAGCGTAGTGCCTAAAATACTTTCCGCATATGTACGAACTTCATCTAAATTTTTCGCAACTTTTACTCCGCCAGCTTTGCCGCGTCCACCAGCGTGAATTTGTGCTTTCACTACACATACATCTGTTCCTAATTCTTTCGCTGCTTCTACAGCTTCTTCTACTGTAAATGCAACCTTCCCGTTCGGAACGCTAACCCCATAGCTTCTAAGGACTGCTTTACCTTGGTACTCATGGATATTCATGGTCCCATCCTCCCCTGTTTTCCTGTTTTACTCAAAAAGTTTTTTAATGTTTAAAAAACACTACATTGCCATTGTATAAAATGATTGGCACGCTGTCTACAATAAAGTGTCAGAAAACTGAAATCGCTTTATTCTTTTTTGAAAATAGTAATGTTTATATACCAAAATAAAAAAATAAGCTGTGAGTCACAGCTTATTTTTGAATCATATCCTTAATCGGCGCAAATGTTTTTCTATGCTCTTCTAATACTCCGTACATTTCAATGGCTTGTAAATGTTGTTTCGTTCCATAGCCCATATGTTGCTCAAATCCATATGCTGGATATTCTTTCCCAAGTTCTTTCATCATGCGATCTCTCGTTACTTTCGCAATAATAGACGCAGCTGAAATAGAAATACTTTTTGCATCACCTTTAATAATAGATGTTTGCGGAATTGGTGTAGAAAGCTTCATTGCATCAATTAATAAATGCTCTGGTGTACATGCTAAATTCGCAATTGCATCTAACATTGCTCGTTTCGTCGCTTGATAAATATTTATTTCATCAATAGCTTGCGAAGATACAATTCCAACCCCAATCGCGATTGCCTGTTCTTTAATTTCATCATAAAAACGCTCACGTTTCGCTTCACTTAGTTTTTTAGAGTCATTTAACCCTGGGATATAGAAATCTTCCGGAAGGACGACAGCAGCCGTAACAACAGGCCCAGCTAGCGGCCCCCTTCCCACTTCATCGATACCAGCAATATATGTGAGCCCTTTTTCACGTAATGCTTTTTCATATTTTGACATCTCTAAAAACTTTTCTTTTTCCTTTTGCGCTAACTCTTTTTGTTTATACCATTTTAAAATGAGCTTTTGAACGCCTTTCCGCTCATCCTTCAATAACACTTGAAATCTTTCATCTTCTTCATTCTTAATTTCTTGCAATACACATTCTGCCTCTTGGATTGTGATTTTTTGCATCAATGTACACTCCCTTTTAAAAATAACCAAAAAGAAAAGACGCACAAACGCACGTCTTATACTTCTTCTACTTCCTCTGCAAATTCTTCCGGTGTTTCAAATGTCATTTTTCCAAGTTTACCACCGCGAAGCTCGCGAAGAATAAGCTCAGATGTTTTATCATAATCAATCATTCCGCCGCCCATTAAGCAACCTCTATTTCTTCCAATCACATCAAAGAATTCTACAATGTCTTCTGGAATTTCACTTATTTTATAACGTTCTTGTATACGTTCTGGATAATGCTTTTCCATAAAACGAAGTGCATATACTGCTACATCTTGTAAATTTAAAATAGAATCTTTAATTGCACCCGTTGTCGCAAGGCGAAGTCCAACTAATTCATCTTCAAATTTAGGCCATAAAATACCTGGTGTATCCAGTAGTTCCATTTCCTTACCAACCTTAATCCATTGTTGGGCTGTTGTAACACCTGGACGATCACCTGTTTTTGCAATATTTTTCTTTGCTAATTTATTAATCAATGTAGATTTACCGACATTGGGAATACCTACAATTAAAGCGCGAATTGCTCTTGGACGAATGCCTTTTGCAACCATTTTGTCAAATTTTTCTTTTACAAGCACTTTACATGCAGCTGCAATTTCTTTCATACCTTGTCCAGCCTGCGCATTAATTGAAATTGCTTTATGCCCTTTTTCCTCAAAATAGGCGATCCATTGCTTAGTTAAGCGATCATCTGCCATATCCGCTTTATTTAAAACAACAAGCCTCGGCTTATGTGTAATAATTTCATCAATCATCGGGTTTCGAGAAGATAAAGGTAATCGAGCATCTACAAGTTCGATTACAACATCAATTAACTTTAATTTCTCTGTTACTTGGCGCCTAGCTTTTGCCATATGCCCTGGGAACCATTGAATTACCATGTTGCCACCTTCTTTTTTCGTTTATTTCACAATACGTGCGTCTTTTAATGGCCAATATAACATATTCGCTTCTCCAATTACTTGGTCCATCGAAATCGTTCCAATAGTACGACTATCTTTACTAAAACGACGATTGTCACCTAGTACAAATAATTGACCTTTTGGAACTGTTTTCTTACCTGTAATTTCTTCAAGCTTGAAATCATATGTAAGTGGTCCATCAGCAAGTTGTTTTTTCTGCTTGTCTAAATACGGTTCCTCATAAGGTTTTCCGTTAATATAGAGTTTATCATTTCGATACTCAATTTCATCGCCTGGCAAGCCGATAACACGTTTAATATAATCTTTTTCTTCTGTTGCTTGGAATACGATTATGTCAAAACGTTTCGGTTCACCAATGTGATAGCCGATCTTATTGACAATCATTCGATCACGATCATGTAGCGTCGGTAACATTGATACACCATCCACAAGGATTGGAGCAAAGAAAAATTGTCTAATAACACCCGCTAACACAATAGCAATCAAAATTGCTTTTATCCATTCCCAAAGTGAACTCTTCTCTTTTTTCATGTATTTCCCCTCCACGGTTATGTAAGCTGTTCGTATTATATCAAAATTTCATATAGATTGGAAAAAGGGAGCTTGTGCATTTACAAGCTCCCATACATGTCTTATCGAATTTCTTTGATACGCGCTTTTTTACCGCGAAGGTTACGTAAGTAGTATAACTTAGCACGACGTACTTTACCACGGCGAAGTACTTCGATTTTCGCGATTCTTGGCGTGTGAACTGGGAATGTACGCTCAACACCTACACCGTAAGAAATCTTACGTACTGTGAATGTTTCACTGATTCCGCCACCACGACGTTTAATTACAACACCTTCAAAAAGCTGAATTCTCTCACGAGTACCCTCAACTACTTTTACGTGTACACGTAAAGTGTCACCAGGACGGAATGAAGGTAGGTCAGTTTTTAATTGGCCTTTTGTAATTTCTGCGATTAATTGTTGCATATTCAATTCTCTCCTTTAAACGGATGCTCTTATAAAGTCTTAATAAATTACAGCGGAACATCGTTAATACGGCTACTGATTTCAGTAACACAAATGTTATAATATCATATTGCTAGGCCTGTTGCAATAGAAAATATATGAAGTTCTTATTGCTCTTTTTTAATTTGTTCAAGCCATTTTTCTTCTTGCTTTGATAATTGACGTTCTTCAAGTAAATCCGGTCGACGTGTATACGTACGGCGCAGGGATTCTTTATGACGCCATTCATCAATATTTTTATGATTCCCTGACGTAAGTACATCCGGTACCTTCATGCCACGGAAATCAGCTGGACGTGTATAGTGCGGATGCTCTAACAAACCAGTACTAAAAGAATCTTCCACCTGAGAAGCGTGATTTCCAAGTACTCCTGGCAAAAGACGTACAACACTATCGGTAACAACCATAGAGGCTAATTCTCCGCCCGTTAATACGTAATCACCAATAGAAATCTCATCTGTTACAAGATGTTCACGAATTCGTTCATCATATCCTTCATAATGACCACATACAAAAATAACATGCTCTTCTCCAGCAAGCTCTTCTGCCTTTTTCTGCGTGAAACGCTCTCCTTGTGGACACATTAAGACAACCCTTGGTTTACGGTCAGTTTCCTTCGTTAACTCTTCCACCGCATCAAAGATAGGCTGTGGGGTTAATACCATCCCCGCGCCCCCACCGTACGGATAATCATCTACACTGTTATGCTTACTTGTTGTATAATCACGAAAATTTACAACCCTAAGCTCCACTGCCTCTTTTTCTTGCGCTTTTTTTAAAATCGAAGATCCAAAAACACCGGTGAACATCTCTGGAAATAATGTTAAAATATCGATTTTCATTATAGCAATCCTTCCATTACATGAATGGTTACTAATTTATTTTCAATGTTAACTTGAAGTACAACATCATCAATGTAAGGGATTAAAAGATCTTGACCTTTCGGGCGTTTGATCACC
Organism: Bacillus sp. 105MF; assembly: GCF_000374885.1. Taxonomy (NCBI): domain Bacteria; kingdom Bacillati; phylum Bacillota; class Bacilli; order Caryophanales; family Bacillaceae; genus Bacillus; species Bacillus sp. 105MF. The sequence continues at coordinate 104,468 of NZ_KB895567.1, forward strand.
CAAACATCATTCGCACCAGGAGATAGAATCTCTTTTATCGTACCTAAATCCTCTCCCTCTTCTGTTACAACTTTACAGCCAATAATTTCATGGTAATAGTACTCACCTTCAGCAAGTTCACCTAACTGCTCTTCTGGTACTTTGATTGAAGAACCTTTTAGCTTCTCTACTTCATCTACATTGTTATACCCTTCAAATGTCAATAAATCAAATGTTTTGTGTTGGCGATGAGAAGCGACCTTTACCGAAAGTGGTTCCGTCCCTTTATCATGCCATATGTATAATGTATTCCCTACTTTATATCGTTCTTCAGGAAAATCGGTACGAGAAATAACTCGAATTTCCCCTCTAACACCATGAGTATTTACAATTTTACCTACGTTAAACCATTTTGTCATAAACAGCATGTCACCCCTGTTTTCTATATAAGTTAAGCATTTCCATTCCATATATGGAACATGCAATTTCTTTAAAAATGTTAAAAAAGGGAGAGGAAAAATCCTCGCCCTTTTAACGTTTATTGAATTTCCAGTGTGACTTTCTCATCATTGTGATGTCCCACTGAATACAAGAGCATCCGAATTGCTTTCGCAACTCGCCCCTGCTTTCCAATGACTTTTCCAACATCCTCAGGATGCACAGTCAATCGATACTTTATCTCTCCGTTGCAAAGTTCCTGTGAAACTTTTACATCTTCAGGATGATCTACAAGAGGTTTGACAATTGTTTCGATCAACTTTTCCATTGTCATTGCCTCAATTACTTACCTTGTTTAGATAAGTGGAATTTCTCCATGATACCTTGGTTAGAGAAAAGATTGCGAACTGTATCAGATGGTTTCGCACCATTTCCTAACCATTTTAATGCTGCTTCTTCGTTGATTTTCACTTCAGCTGGTTGAGCAACCGGATTGTAAGTACCGATTTCCTCAATGAAACGTCCGTCACGAGGAGAACGAGAATCTGCAACAACTACACGATAGAAAGGAGTTTTTTTAGCTCCCATACGTTTTAAACGAATTTTAACTGCCATTTATAAAGCACCTCCGAATTTATTTCACACAGATAATTATATTAGCAAAAAGACTATTGCTTTGTAAAGTATTTTTTCTTAACAGAGCCATCTTTTTTTCCTTACATAAATGGAAACTTCAATCCACCTAGTCCTTTTTTCTTACCTTTTTGCATGCCTGTCATCGTCTTCATCATTTTTTTCATATCTTCAAACTGCTTCAGTAGACGATTAATTTCTTGTACTGTTGTACCACTACCTTTGGCAATGCGTTTTTTACGACTAGCATTGATAATTTCCGGATGTTCTCGCTCTACTTTTGTCATAGAACGAATAATTGCCTCAATATGCCCAATTTGTTTTTCATCAACTTGTGCATTTTTCAGCCCTTTAATTTTATTTGCACCAGGAAGCATTCCTAGCAATTCATCAAGTGGTCCAAGTTGACGCACTTGTCCAAGTTGCTCTAGGAAATCGTCTAGCGTAAACGAAAGCGTACGCATTTTTTGCTCAAGTTCTTTTGCTTTTTCCTCATCAACTGTAGCTTGCGCTTTTTCAATTAATGTTAAAACGTCACCCATCCCTAAAATACGGGATGCCATGCGTTCTGGATGGAACGCTTCAATCGCATCTAGTTTTTCACCCATACCAGCAAATTTAATTGGTGTGTTTGTTACTGCTTTAATAGATAGTGCCGCACCACCGCGCGTATCACCGTCTAATTTCGTTAAAACAACACCTGTTAAACCTAACTGTTCATGGAAACTTTGTGCAACATTTACCGCATCTTGTCCTGTCATCGCATCGACAACAAGGAAGATTTCATCCGGTTTCGCAACTTCTTTCACTTTCGCTAATTCATCCATTAGTTCTTCATCAATATGCAGGCGACCCGCTGTATCGATTAAAACATAATCATGATGATCTTCTTTTGCTTTCGCAATCGCTTGTTTCGCAATTTCAACAGGACTTACTTGATCTCCTAATGAGAAAACAGGCATGTCCAATTGCTTCCCTAATGTTTCAAGCTGTTTAATCGCTGCAGGACGGTAAATATCGGCTGCAACAAGCATCGGTTTACGATTATGCTTTTTACGAAGCAAATTCGCAAGTTTACCTGTTGTCGTTGTTTTACCTGCACCTTGCAGACCAACCATCATAATAACAGTTGGCGGCTTATTAGCGACAGCAATTTTACTTTGCTCTCCGCCCATAAGTTCTGTAAGTTCTTCCTGTACAACTTTAATTACTTGTTGGCCAGGTGTCAAACTCTTCATTACATCTTGTCCGACAGCACGCTCAGACACACGCTTTACAAAATCTTTTACTACTTTAAAGTTAACATCCGCTTCTAAAAGAGCAAGACGAACTTCTCTCATCATTTCTTTTACATCGGCTTCAGAAACTTTTCCTTTGCCGCGGATTTTTTGCATCGTCTGTTGAAGTCGGTCGGCTAATCCTTCAAATGCCATATTGCCGCCCTCCTAATCTAATTTTTCGATAGCTTCAACAACTTGTTTCATTTCTTCATTCACATGCTCTTCTTCGCTGATTAGCTGTTTTAGCTTTGCAACAAGTCGCTGTCGCTCTTGAAACTTTTGAAGTAATACTAATTTCTCTTCATATTCTTCAAGCATCGCTTCAGTCCGTTTAATGTTATCATACACGGCTTGGCGACTTACATCAAATTCTTCCGCAATTTCACCAAGAGATAAATCATCTAAATAATAAAGCGACATATAACTTCTTTGTTTTTGCGTTAACAACGATTGATAAAAATCAAATAAATAATTCATTCTCGTTGTTTTTTCGAGCATGTTGGATCATCCTTTGTTAAGTGATTTCCCTTTACATGAATTAGTTTACATGGAGTATAAAAGAGTGTCAAGTTTTTTTCTTAACATGATATATTTTTTATAAAAAAGAAGCGGAAAAACCGCTTCTTTCACTTCCCACGCTATTTGCGGGCAGTAAGACCTCCACCTTAAGATTCAAAAAGAAGCGAAGAAGATAGGTGGAGGATAACCACCCATAAATACCCGATTGGTGAGGGCTAACCATCCATGAAAAATGCCTCCACGGATGGAAGTTTCACTTTATACTTCTTCTTTTTCTACTAAGTTTGCAAATAAACCATACACATATTGTTCTGGATCAAATTGCTGTAAGTCGTCCATTTGTTCTCCAAGTCCAACAAATTTCACTGGTACGTCCATCTCATTACGAATCGCTAATACGATACCACCTTTAGCAGTCCCGTCTAATTTCGTTAGAACAATACCTGTAACATTCGTTGCTTCGCGGAATGTTTTCGCTTGACTTAAACCATTTTGACCTGTCGTTGCATCAATAACAAGTAATACTTCATGAGGAGCACCTGGAACTTCGCGTTCAATGACACGTTTCACCTTTTCTAACTCCTTCATTAAATTCACTTTATTTTGCAAGCGACCTGCTGTATCACATAGCAAGATATCTACTTTACGCGCTTTTGCAGCTTGAACAGCATCATACATAACCGCTGCCGGGTCAGAACCAGATCCTTGTTTAATAACTTCCACACCAACTCGGTCGCCCCATACTTCTAGCTGTTCGATTGCTCCTGCACGGAACGTATCCCCTGCTGCTAATAAGACAGACTTACCTTCGGATTTAAACTTATGAGCCATTTTACCAATTGTTGTCGTTTTCCCAACACCATTAACACCAACAAATAAAATAACCGTTAATTGATCTTGTTGTATGTTAAGTTCATTACTGAAGTCTTCTTCACCTTTGTAAATCCCTACTAGTTTTTCCGAAATAACAGCTTGCACTTCTCTCGGATCTTGAATATTGCGGCGTTGTACTTCTTCCTTCAACTGATCGATAAGTTCCATTACTGTTGCAACACCAACATCTGCACCAATTAAAATTTCCTCTAATTCCTCAAAGAAATCCTCATCGACTTTACGATAGCGATACACTAAATCATTTACTTTATCCGCAAATGAATTTCTCGTTTTTTCTAACCCTTGCTTAAACTTCTCTGTTACAGTATCTGTTTGTTTCGAAATCTTTTCTTTTAATTTTTTAAAGAAGCTCATTCTTCTCATCCTTCCTATTTGCTTGCAACAAGCTCTTCTCCGTCATCTAAACGAACGGAAACAAGCTTAGAAACACCTGATTCTTGCATTGTTACCCCGTACAGTACATCTGATTCTTCCATCGTACCTTTTCGATGTGTAATAACAATAAACTGCGTTTCATCACTAAACTTTTTCAAATACTGCGCAAAACGAGCTACATTCGCTTCATCAAGCGCCGCTTCAACCTCATCTAGTACACAGAACGGAACAGGTCTTACTTTTAAAATACCAAATAGCAGTGCAATTGCAGTTAAAGCACGCTCCCCACCTGAAAGTAAACCTAAATTTTGCAGTTTCTTACCCGGTGGCTGCGCAACAATATCAATGCCTGTATTTAATAAATCTTGCGGATTTGTCATCACTAAGTCTGCTCTTCCTCCGCCAAATAGTTCACAAAAGACAGTCTGGAATTCTGTACGAATTGCCTGGAATGTAGTAGAGAAGCGTTTTTTCATCTCTTCATCCATTTCCATAATAACTTGGTGCAATGTCGCTTTCGCTTCTTCTAAGTCATCTCGCTGCTCTAACAAGAACGTATGTCGTTCTGCTACGCGTTCATACTCTACAATTGCCCCTAAGTTTACTGTTCCGAGCTCCTCGATTGATAGTTTGATTAATTTCACCTTTTTACGCGCATCTTCTGCAGGCATTATCATTGTATACTTCAGTTTTGCTGCTTCAAATGAAATCGTATACGTTTCGCGTAAATGTTGCAATCTATTTTCTAATTCAACATCAAGGCGATTGATTTTCACTTCTTGATCTTTTAAAACCTCGAGAACATATTTATGACGCCCTTTCGTATCTTTCACTTCACGCTCTATATGTTCTACCCGTTCTTGAAGGCTCAGGCGTTGCTCACGACGGGAACTAATTAATTCCGATGTTTGATTTCGATCATGTGCTTTCTTTTCAATCATATTCGTAATTTGCTCTTCACCGCTTGAATTCGATGTCATTTCTTGCTTTAAGAATGCTAAATCTTCTTTTGTTTTTACAAGCGTTCGCTGCGTTTCCTCTTGTTCTTTCGTCAAACGATCTACTTTCTCTTTTTGATTAGACAAACGTTGCTGCTTTTCTGCTGCTTGTACTTTCAGCTCCGTCATCTCCGCCTGAACTTTTTCTTTCGAAGAATGCTGGTCACTTTTTTGCTTCGTTAAAGAAACAATTTTTTCATCAAGCTCTGTGATATCTTTTTGAAGCTCCACTAAAATTCTATCCAGCTCTTGTTTTCGCCCTTGCATTTTCACTTGATCTTGTAAAAATCCTTCTATTTCCAAATCATAAATAGATAAACGATCATTAATACGATGCTCTTCTAGCTCAAGCTGATTAATTTCTTCTTTTAATTTTTGTTCATCTACACGCTCTTGTTCTGCATCGTGACGTAATTCTTTTATCTTAACTTCTTTTTCTTGAATTTCTTGTTTTAACGCTTTAACAAAGTTTTCTAACTTAGAAGTTTTTTCTTCCATTTCAGTAAGCTTCTTGCTCCACTCTTCTAATTCACGTTGTCGCCCTAGTAGAGAAGATTTCGCTTGTTTTACAGCTCCACCAGTCATAGAACCGCCAGGATTTACAACATCTCCTTCAATCGTTACAATACGGTAGCGATATTGTAATTGCTTCGCTAACTCATTCGCACCTCTTAAATCTTTTGCAACGACGACCGTTCCTAATAAATTTGAAACTATATTTTCATATTTATTATTGTAATGCACGAGTTCTGCTGCCACACCTATAAACGCTGGGTGTTGCTTTATCATACGTAGCTGTTCAAATGATAACGATCTTCCCTTAATAACTGCCTGTGGTAAAAACGTCGCACGTCCATGGCGATTTTGTTTCAAAAAGGCAATTGCCTCGCGAGCATGCTCTTCTGTTTGTACAACAACGTGTTGCATTGCTGCACCAAGTGCAATCTCCATAGCAACTTCATATGCCTTCGGTACAGTAAGTAGTTCAGCGACCGCACCTTCAATGCCATGTAGTTTACTTTCACGGGCCTTTAATACTTCACGTACACCTTGATAAAACCCTGAATAGTCTTCTTGCATCTCTTCCAGCATTTCTTTTCGAGAGCGAGCTTGTTGAACAAATTGATATGCTTGATACAATTTTGTTTCATTTTCACTATATTGTGCCTTGCATTTTCCAAGCGCCGCTTCTGTTTTTTGTATATTGGTAATAACGCTTGTCACTTTCTCTTTTACTTCTTCATAACTCTCTACAAATTTTTCCTTTTTAGCTGTAATTTGCATACGCATTTGTACATACTTTTCATTTTCTTCATCAAGGCGTTGATTTTTAGAATTTTGTTGTTTGAATTGTTCCTCAAGCATAGATAATTCATTACGATTACTTGCTTGTTGATTTAAAAGTTCAATATAATCTCCTTTTAAATGCTCAATTTGCTCTTCTAGGTTTTCTGCATATGTAGAAAGAAGTTTCTCATTTTCGTGTAGCTTTTGTTCTAATGCTTTTACCTGATTTGCAAATTTCATTAGTTCTTTTGTACTGGTTTCAATTTCCACATCATAAATCTTGGCTTTTTCTGTTAACTCAATAATTAACTGTTCAAGCTGTGTGCAGTGCGTTGTTGCATTTTGCTTTCGTTCCTTTAGCAATTCACGCTGCCCTTCTAACTTTTCTAACTCTTTACTAGAAAGAAGGAGAACTTCTTGCAAGGAATCTACAGATTCATCAATCGCTTGCAATTGTCCGCGTAATTCTTCGAGCTCTGCTTCATTTTTTTGTAAATGCGTTGACATTTTTACTTCTTCATCTTTATTGTGTCCAAACTGCTTTCTAAGCGCTTCCCATTTTTCATGTAATTCTTCAATTTCATATACAATGAGAGCTGCTTCTACTTTTTCTAGTTCCTCTTTTTTCTCAAGATAGTCTTTCGCAATAGAAGCTTGTCTTTCAAGCGGCTCTACTTGAGTGCTTAATTCGTGAATAATATCTTGCACACGATTTAAGTTTTCTTGTGTTTCTGCTAATTTTCCTTCAGCTTTCTTTTTGCGAAGCTTATATTTTAATACGCCTGCTGCTTCTTCAAATACACCACGACGCTCTTCAGATTTACTGCTTAAAATTTCTTCTACTTTTCCTTGGCTAATGATTGAGAAAGCTTCTCGTCCCATACCAGAATCCATAAATAAATCAACAATATCTTTTAATCGACAAGATTGTTTGTTAATAAAAAAGTCACTATCTCCAGAGCGAGAAACGCGGCGCGTAACACTCACTTCATTATACTCAATAGGTAAACGCTGATCTTCATTATTTAAGGTTAATGTTACCTCTGCAACATTAACTGCTCTTCGCGTATCACTTCCCGCAAAAATAATATCCTCCATTTTTGCACCGCGTAATGATTTTGCAGATTGTTCACCAAGTACCCAGCGAATCGCGTCAGTAATATTACTCTTTCCGCTTCCATTAGGACCAACTACAGAGGTTACACCTGGAACAAAATCAACAGATACACGCTCCGCAAAGGATTTAAATCCTACTATTTCTAATCTCTTTAAAAACACGAAAGGCCTTCCCCCTATTCTCCGTTTTTATAGTCTCTGCCTATAAAAACAAACTACTGTACGGATTCATATTTATCTTTTCATATCCAAATAAAAATAAAGTTTCATTCTATGCATAAGGAATCCCCCTCATGTAAAGGGGGATTCCTTATGATTGTTCTTTTAACTTTTTCAACGCCTCTGAAGCAGCTTGTTGCTCTGCTTCTTTTTTCGACTTACCGCTACCAAGACCTAGAGCCACGCCATTTAATGTAACACGTGACACAAACTCTCGATTGTGAGCAGGTCCTTTTTCTTGCAAAATTTGATACTCAATATTACCGCTACCATCACGCTGAATTAATTCTTGTAGTTGACTCTTATAATCCATCACATGAGAAAAAGCACCTTCATTAATTTTTGGATATACAATTTCTTTTAAGAATTCCCAAACTGTCTCCAACCCTTGATCAAGATAAAGGGCACCAATAAACGCTTCAAAGACATCCGCTAATAAAGCTGGTCGTTCACGTCCACCCGTCATTTCTTCACCTTTTCCTAGTAAAACAAGGTTACCAAATGACAATTCATTCGCAAAGCGGACAAGAGATGGTTCACATACAACAGCTGCACGCAACTTTGTTAGCTCTCCTTCGCTCATTGTCGGATATTTTTGAAACAAATACTGTGATACAGTTAATTCTAGTACAGCGTCTCCAAGAAATTCTAGACGTTCATTGTCTTCATGTGGCTTTTTTCGATGCTCATTCACATACGATGAATGCGTAAATGCTTGAATTAATAATTTTTCGTCTGTAAACGTAATACCTATTTTTTGTTGAAACATTTTAAAAGCTTCACGATATTTTGTTTCATATTTTTTTTCTCTATATTTTCGGTACGGCATAGGTCCCTCCAGATATAAGCCGAGAAAGCCCCGCTATAAAACGGGACTTCACTCAAACATTATAGATGACTCTCTATGTAAGTCACAGCATCGCCAACAGTAGCAATTTTTTCTGCATCTTCATCAGAAATTTCCATTTCAAACTCATCTTCCAATTGCATTACAAGTTCAACTACATCTAGGGAGTCTGCACCTAAATCTTCTTTAAAGCTTGCAGCTGGTACTACTTCTGTTTCTTCTACTCCTAAACGATCCACGATAATTTTCGTTACACGCTCTAAAACATCTGCCATAATTCATTCACCTCCCCTCAAATATTATATTAAATATTTCACAAAAAAACTAGGTGAAATCGTTTCTTTTATTACATTACCATACCACCATCAACATGTAATGTTTGTCCTGTAATATATTTGCTGTGATCAGCAGCAAAAAATGTTACAGCATTCGCAATATCTTGCGCTTCTCCAAACTTAGCAGCAGGAATTAATTTTAACATTTCCTCTTTTACGTTTTCGCCTAATACATCTGTCATATCAGTAGCAATAAACCCTGGAGCAATTGCATTTACTGTTATATTTCGGCTAGCCAATTCTTTTGCGGAAGTCTTTGTCAATCCAATTACCCCAGCTTTTGCTGCAACGTAATTTGCTTGACCGGGATTCCCTGTAACACCGACAACAGAAGCAATATTAATAATACGACCATGACGCTGACGCATCATGTAACGAGATACTGCTTTCGTACATAAGAATACACCTTTTAAGTTTGTATCAATAACTGTATCCCATTCTTCTTCTTTCATACGCATTAATAAATTATCTCTTGTTACCCCTGCATTATTCACAAGAATATCAACTCGTCCAAATGTATCCACAGTGTGTTTTACCAGGTTTGTAACTTCTTCAACATTAGCAACGTCTGCTCTCACTGCGATTGCTTCTGAACCAAGTTTTTTTATTTCATCAACTACTTCATTTGCTTTTTGCTCATTACCAGCATAGTTAACTACAACTGTTGCCCCTTGCTTCGCTAAATCAATTGCAATTGCGCGGCCAATTCCACGTGATGCACCTGTTACTAATGCAACTTTCCCTTTTAACATCCGCTTTCTCCTCTCAAACTTGAAATGGTACCTTTCAATGTCTCTTCATCATATATCGCATATACCTTTGCAGATGGAGCAATTGATTTCATAAGACCAGCAAGAACTTTCCCGGGACCAATTTCAATAAATGTATCTACACCTTGTTCTACCATCTGTTCAATAGATGGGTACCATAAAACAGGTGAATAGAGCTGTTCAATTAGCTTTTCTTGAATATCTTCACTGCGATTAACGCAATTAGCCGTAACGTTTGCAACAACTGGAATGTTTGCATCTTGAATTGTAATTTCATTTAAAACATTTTGAAACTTCTCAGCTGCTGGTTTCATTAATGAAGAATGGAAGGGACCGCTCACACGAAGCGGAATTGCTCGTTTCGCACCATTTTCTTTCACTTTTTGAGAAGCGAATTCTACTCCTCGTTTCGTTCCAGAGATAACGATTTGCTTCGTACTATTCATATTAGCAATTTGCACAGCATGACCTTCACTCGTTACTTCTTCTGTAACTTGTTTCAGAACATCTGGATCTGCCCCTAAAATAGCGGCCATTGCACCTTCTCCGCTTGGCACAGCTTCTTCCATATATTCACCACGTTTTCTCACAGCATAAACAGCATCTTCAAATGTTAATGCTCCCGCTGCAACAAGCGCGCTATACTCACCTAAGCTATGGCCAGCAACATAATCAGGCGTAATATCATATTGTTTCAAAGCTGTTAAGATTGCAATACTTGTCGTTAATAGTGCTGGTTGCGCATTTGTCGTTAATGTTAGCTTCTCCTGAGGTCCTTCAAAAATTAATGATGAAAGAGACTCCTGTAAAACTTCATCCGCTTTTTGAAATATTTTTGCAACCTCTTTATTATTCCCTGCTAATTGCTGTCCCATTCCAACCGCCTGTGAACCTTGGCCCGGAAAAAGAAATGCTAGTTTTCCCATTTCAAACCCTCCTCTTATTGAAGCGGCTCTTTCTCCATTACACTTGAAATTGTAGGAATGACTTCTTTCGCTACCATTTCTCTCGTTTGACGAATCGCACTAAAAATCGATTGATCATTAGAAGATCCGTGAGCCTTAATGACAGGAGCTTTTAATCCAAACAATGCTGCTCCGCCATACTCCGAATAATCCATTTTATCTTTTAATATCATCAGCTTCGGTTTTAATACTGCCGCTGCTAATTTACTTGTGAACGAACTCATTAATTGTTCTTTTAACATAGAAAATAATGCTAGTGCAGTTCCTTCTAATGATTTTAATGCTACGTTTCCAGTAAAACCATCGCATACAACTACATCTGCCACACCTTGTAATAGGTCTCTTGACTCAACGTTTCCAACAAAATTAATTGGCGCATCTTTTAGCATAGTGAATACTTGTTTTGAAAGTTCGTTTCCTTTGCCATCTTCTGTCCCGACATTCAAAAGACCAACACGCGGATTGTTAATTCCTCTTACTTTCTCAGCGTAAATAGAACCCATTACCGCATATTGATATAAATGAATTGGCTTCGCGTCAACATTTGCTCCAACGTCTAACATAACAAAACCTTTCCCATCAATTGTTGGCATTGTAGGAGATAACGCTGGACGTTCAATCCCTTCCATACGTCCTACCACAAACAATCCAGCTGCCATTAAAGCCCCTGTGTTACCTGCTGATATACAAGCATTGGCTACACCTTCTTTTACTTGCTGCGCTGCAAGTACCATTGAAGCTTGCTTTTTCCGACGAACAGCTCTTACTGGTTCATCTGTCCCTTCAATCTTTTCATCTGTATGAAGTACAGTAATACGCTCTTCGCTTGTTAAATACTGACGAATCTCCTCTTCTTTTCCTACCAAAGTAATATGTAAATCTGAATATTCCTTAATAGCTTTCATTGCTCCTAATACAGCTGCTTTTGGAGCGTGATCGCCACCCATTGCATCTATTGCGATTTTCATAAATTGTTACCTTCCTCACTATAATTACTAGATCGATACATTTCAAAAGTGCCTGTAAAAACAAGTTCTTCGCCAACAAAGCTATGCACTTTGACAACCGTCCGTCCTTTATCATTCTCCACATCTTCAACGCGGGCTTTTGCAACAACACGTTCTCCTAATTTTACAGGACGAATATATCGAATGGTAGACTTTGCAGTTAAAGCTAATTCTTCATCAATAACTGCAACAGCTAGTGAGTTCGCTTGAGCAAACAAATGGTGCCCACGCGCAATTTGATTTCTTTTAAATACATGCTCCATCTTCACTTCAAAAATAGAAATTGCATGTCTATCTAATTCTATATCAATAATTTCTCCAACTACCTCTTCTAACGGTAAAGATTTTACATCTTCTTCATGCTGTTTCGTTGCCACGTGTTTAATTCGCTCTCTTAACTCAGGAATCGATAATTCCATTCGATCAAGGCGAACAGTTTGTATACTTACTTGAAACTGCTCTGCTAACTCTTCATCCGTTATGAAAGGATTCGTTTCTATTGTTTGTTGTAATAATACTTGTCTTTCTTTCTTACTTTTTCTTTTTTTCATACCGCACCATCCGTTTTTATGACTAGGTACTAACAGTAGTATATAATCATTAAAAGTAGAATGCAACAAAAAAATTTGCACATTCCATTTTTAATCGAGCTTTTCTCCTTGAAACACACCTGCTCCTTCAAGATATACGCGTAATGCAGCATACTGCTCGTTGTGCCAAAACGCTTCAGAATCAACCAGCACGGCCGCATCTTGTCTCGCCGTTTCCAACGCTCGATAATCATGTACCATATCAGCTACCTTAAACTCTGGTAGACCACTTTGTTTACTTCCAAAGAAATCTCCAGGACCACGTAACTCTAAATCTTTTTCCGACAATACAAATCCATCATTTGTTTCTGTCATAATGCGCATGCGTTCTTTCCCAGTTTCCGATTTCGGATCTGCGATTAACAAACAATACGACTGCTCACTCCCACGGCCAACACGACCTCGAAGCTGGTGCAATTGCGATAAACCAAAGCGCTCCGCATCATAAATTACCATAACCGTTGCATTTGGCACGTTGACACCAACCTCAACTACAGTTGTTGAAACAAGAATTTGCACTTTATTTTCACTAAATTTCTCCATTACATCTTCTTTTTCTTGAGAAGATAAACGTCCGTGCATTAATCCAACCTGAAACTTTCCTTGATAGTGATGCATCAGCATACTATGCAAATCAATTGCATTTTGCACATCAAGCTTCTCAGATTCTTCAATAAGCGGACAAATTACATAAGCTTGTCTCCCCTTATTCACTTCCTTTTCCACGAAACCAAGGACACGTTCTAACATATCATGTTTTGCCCAATACGTTTCAATCACTTTACGCCCAGCAGGCATTTCATCAATAATAGAAACATCCATCTCTCCAAAAGCAGTAATCGCCAATGTACGAGGAATCGGTGTTGCTGTCATAAACAACACATCTGGACTTTCACCTTTCTCTCGTAAAACGCGGCGCTGCGCTACACCAAAACGGTGTTGTTCGTCAGTAATAACAAGTCCAAGTCTATGGAAAATGACCTCATCCTGAATTAAAGCATGTGTCCCAACAAGAATATCTATTTCTCCTTGCTCAAGTTTCGCTAAAACTTCACGACGACGTGCCCCCTTAACTGAACTCGTTAACAATTCCACATTCATATTAAAATGCGAGAACGTCTCTGCTAGCGATTGATAATGTTGCTCAGCTAAAATTTCTGTAGGGACCATTAACGCACCTTGATAATGTGCAAGTTTCGCTGCATAAAGAGCAATTGCAGCTACGACTGTTTTTCCTGATCCAACATCCCCTTGTAATAACCGATTCATCCGGTACGGAGACTGCATATCTTTTATAATCTCAGAAACAACGCGACGCTGTGCTCCAGTAAGCGGGAACGGAAGTGCATCAGTGAACTCTTCTAATTCTTTCATTGAAATATCTTTTTTCGTCCCCTTCGAACTCTCTCTTTCCATTTTACGCAACGCTTGCATTTTGAGCTGGAATAAGAAAAATTCTTCATATACAAATCGACGGCGTGCTTGTTTTAAATCTTCTTGACCAACTGGAAAATGGAGCGCTCGAAGCGCTTCATAACGCGGTAATAATTTATAACGCCCTAACAAACCATCTGGCAACATTTCTTCTATAGAGGAACCATACTCTTTTAAAGCTTGTGCAATAAAACGTCGCATTTGTTTTACTGTTAATTTTCCTTTTACTGAATACACAGGTTCCACTTCTTGCTGACGTACGACTGGACCAAAGTGAAGCTCGGATATAGAAATCGTTTGACGATGCTGATCCCATTTACCAGTAATCGTCACCGTTTCATCAAGCTTTAATTTTTGCTTATAATACGGTCTATTAAAACATACAGCCGTAATTAAATAACGGCCAACAAGTACGCGAACAGTAAGACGCGATTTCTTTTTCCCGTAATATTGTAATAAAGGAGCACTATGCACCTTTCCTTCCACTGTTACACGCTCTTCATGTTTCACTTCTGCCAAATCTTTCATCGCGTAGTCTTCATAACGGTACGGAAAATGCTCTAATAGATGGGAAACTGTATAAATCCCCATCTCATGTAATAATTCAGATGTCTCTTCCCCGATTCCTTTTACATCCGTAACAGGAACTTGCACAACTTCACTCAAGATTTTCACGCTCCGTCACATCATTTTCTTATTTTTACTTGCGTATATACTTCATACATATATGGATATACAATTCCATATAACTTATACATTTACTATCCTAACTTGTAATCGTTCTCTTCTGCCTTTTCTATTCTATCATAGGCATTCTCAAGGAAACTACCCTTATACATTATCAGCCATATATAATGACCCTTTCCTTTCATTAACCTAAAGACCTACTTGATTAAACTTTGCGAAATCTTTTATCAAATTATGTATATTCCAAAGAAAGATATGCGATAAAAAAGAGCCTTACTATAGCAGCAAGGCTCTTTTTTATCGTCATTATGCTAGCCTTTTGAAAAAGAACCACTGACGATAGATTATCGCTAGTTCTTGCTCATTAGCAAGTAAAACCATTCATCTCTATGCAAAAAAGAAATTCCCTTTATTCTACAGAGAATATGAAAGAATATACAGGTTGATTTCCTTGGTGAACTTCTACCTCTACATCTTCAAACTTCTCTTCTACAAATGCAACTAACTCTGCAACTTCTTCATCTGTTGCATCTTCACCTTGCAAGATCGTTACAATCTCAGAATCTTCATCAATCATACTTTCTAGCAATTGCTTCGCTGCATCTACTTTTTTAGCATTTGTAGATACAATTTTCCCATCTGCAATACACATGAAATCATTTTTTTGAATCGCTACACCGTCAATTTCCGTATCACGAACTGCATACGTAATTTGACCTGTTTTCACATGTGCTAGTGCTTCTTGCATGTTCTCTTCGTTTTCTTCTAACGTTCCAACTGGATTAAATGCTAACATTGCAGCCATTCCTTGAGGAACAGTTTTTGAACGAACAACAATCACTTCTTGATCAACAACAGATGCCGCTTGCTCTGCTGCCATCACAATATTCCCGTTATTCGGTAATATAATGATTTTTTCAGCATTCGCTTCTTCGATTGCCTTTACGATATCCTCTGTACTTGGGTTCATCGTTTGACCACCTTCGATAACTTGTGTTGCCCCAATGCTCTCGAATAGGTTTTTAATACCTGATCCCATTGCTACAGTTACAATACCGTATGGTTGCTTTTCTTTTACTGGAATTACTTTTTCCGGCATCGGTGTTGGCTCATCTAATAAAGCAGTATGCTGTTCGCGCATATTTTCTACTTTAATTTTAATCAAACTACCATAACGTTGACCGTAGTTCATCGCATCACCAGGATGTTCTGCATGAATATGAACTTTTACAACTTCATCATCCGAGACAACAAGCAATGAATCTCCATATACACTAATATCTTCACGGAATTTCTGCTCAGAGAAATTATGTTCTTTCATTTTTTCAGACTCTAATTTCACCATAAATTCCGTACAATATCCGTATTTAATATCTTCTGTACTCAATTGGCTTTGTACACTACGGTGATGCTCCGCACGCACCATTTCATTCATAGATGGTTGTGCTGGTACATCAGAAGAAATTGTTTCCCCTTTTAAATCAGCTAAAAAGCCTTCGTATACAACAACAAGACCTTTACCACCGCTATCTACAACGCCAACTTGTTTTAATACAGGTAATAAATCTGGCGTACGATTTAACGATGCATTTGCTTCTTTGACAACGTCTTCCATAAACAAAACAAAGTCGCGCTGTTTTTTCGCAACTGTGACTGCATATTTCCCCGTTTCTCTTGCAACTGTTAAAATCGTTCCTTCAATCGGCTTCATAACCGCTTTATACGCCGTTTCTACACCAGCTTCTAAAGCTGCCGCAAAATCAACTGTTGTTAATTCTTCTTTTTGTTCAATGGATTTAGAGAAACCACGGAACAACTGAGATAAAATAACACCTGAGTTACCACGAGCTCCCATTAATAATCCTTTTGCTAAACTTACGCCGACTTTACCAGCATGCTGCGAAGGGTTTGCTTTCACTTCACGCGCGCCTGAAGTCATTGATAAATTCATATTTGTACCGGTATCGCCATCTGGAACTGGAAAAACGTTTAATGCATCAACAAGCTGAACATTGTTTGTTAAGTTATTCGCTCCTTGAATAATCATTTGTGATAAACGTTTCCCATCAATTTTTTGAATTGACACAGATTTTCCTCCTTAATGCACATTACAAGTTTATTACTTTAACTCCTTGTACGTAGATGTTTACAGAATCTACTGCTAGTCCTACCGTTTGGTCTAATGTATATTTCACTTTCGTTTGGACGTTGTGTGCTACCTCTGAAATTTTTGTACCATAGCTCACAATAATATACATATCAATATGTACTTCATCTTCGTCTTTACGAACAATAACGCCTCTAGTGAAGTTTTCTTTTCGTAAAATTTCTGTTAATCCATCTTTTAATTGATTTTTTGAAGCCATACCAACGATACCGTAGCAATCTACCGCGGCACCTCCAGCAATCGTTGCAATTACATCTGTACTAATATCAATTTGACCGTACTTCGTTTTAATTTCAATTGACATCTCTTTTCCCCCTTCATAAATGGTGAAAGTGAGCTAGACTACTTTAATTACTATCATATAATCTTTTTAAAGAAAATTCCATCGTTCTTTCTTTTCGCTCTCATATTTTATACTTATTATTACACTTTTCTACGACGAGCAAAATAGTCCATTGTTATTATACAACATGTACCACTATAATATGTCAAGTGATTTTTCTTGATTTCTACTTTTCTTTACTGAAATTTAGTGTCAAGTAATTTTTCTTGATTTCTTTTTTATACACTGTTGCATTCTCTTTTTAGTTGTGTTAAATTATAGTAGTGTTTTTAGCATCGCATAAAAGACTAACATTGAAAAAATTACGTATGGTAAGGTAGTTAAGGGAGGGAAATATAGATGGCTCGTGTTTGTGCTATTACTGGAAGAAAAGCTCGTTCTGGTAACTCTCGTTCTCACGCAATGAACGCTACAAAACGTAAATGGGGCGCTAACCTTCAAAAAGTTCGCGTACGCATCGACGGTAAAGTTCAACGTGTTTACGTTTCTGCTAGAGCATTAAAATCTGGCAAAATCGAACGTGTTTAATAATAAAAAAAAGAGCCAATAGGCTCTTTTTTTATTATCCTCATGAAAAAAGCACCATTAATGGTGCTTTTTTAGTCCTTTTTAAAGGTATTTAACACCGCGCGAACAATTCCACCAAGAAATTTAGGTAACTTAATTGTATAAAATCTCATGGTTTCCCTCCTAATCCCCATTACTCCACTTGTTTACTATATGATGCAAGTAGCAAAAGTGTTTCTTCAATCAGTGCTTCTTATCACCATTAATATGCCAGAAGCAAATGAAAAAGTACCTTTTTCCGCAATGAGTTCATTACTAATACAAAGCGTCGATCCCCATTCTATCGTTTTATCAGTAAGAGGATATTTAAAGCCACGAAGTGTAATACCTTTTACAATTTCCGTAACAGGCACAAAGGATACGTATGGAAATTGTTCATTTTCTTCAATTATATATGTGCCTACTTTTTTTACAGAGATTTCATTTTTATTGTCAACGATATACATTTCAGTATGTGCTTCCAGCCCTTTTAAAAGCATTTGTATGTTCGCTAACCCATGATCAAGCCTTCCGCCTGTAGCACCAAAAATGCGAATCAAATCCGGCTTTTGCTCCAGTGCCCAATGAATTGCGATTTCTAAATCCGTTTGATCTTTTTCACGCGGAACAATATGTAACTCATCTGTCTGTTTTTGCATCCACGCTAATTCTTCATCTGTAACTGAGTCATAATCACCAAATGCAACAGTAGGTATGATTCCTCTTTGCAACAAACGATATACACCACGATCAACCGCAGCCCATACTACTTCCTCATTTTCATACCGAGAGAAATCAGCACAGTACTCCGCCGGTCCTCCAGCTAAAATATGAATAATCATCTTTTCTTTCCCTTCTATAGAAAAAAGCAATCTGCCAGTCGGTAGATTGCTTTTTTCACATTAGCCCGTTCTAACAGGTCTTAAAAGTTTTCTTATCTATATTCCTTATCCACGAATTACTCGAATTGCTTCACCGCGGTCTTTTTGATTGTACACTGCTGATCCTGCTACAAGAACATTTGCTCCAGCTTCTACACAAAGTCTCGCAGTCTCAGCATTCACACCACCATCAACTTCGATTTCTACTTGTAAATTACGCTCTTTGACCATTTCTGCAACTTGTTTAATTTTCGGTAATACAGAGTGAATAAACTTCTGTCCACCAAATCCTGGATTTACTGTCATAAGTAATACCATATCAATATCTCCCAATACGTGTTCAATCATTGAAACTGGTGTATGTGGGTTTAATACAACTCCAGCTTTAATACCATGTGATTTAATTAATTGAATCGTACGATGTAAATGCGGGCACACCTCTACATGAACAGTAATAATATCCGCTCCAGCTTTTGCAAAAGTAGGGATATAGTTATCCGGGTTTTCAATCATTAAGTGTACATCTAATGGTAAAGATGTAATTGGACGAATCGCTTCTACAATTAATGGACCAATTGTAATGTTCGGAACAAAATGCCCATCCATTACGTCAACATGGATATAATCCGCTCCGCCCTTTTCTACATCTTTAATTTCTTCCCCTAGTTTGGAAAAATCTGCTGATAAAATCGATGGTGCAATTTTAATCATATTTAATACCTCGGCTTTCTCTCTCTAATTTCTTCTACAAATTGTTTGTAATGTTCATAACGATATTGTGTAATTTTCCCTTCTTCAACCGCAGCTTTTACTGCACATTTCGGTTCTGAAAGGTGTGTACACCCTCTAAATTTACAGTATTGACTCTCTTCTTTCAACTCTGGAAAACAATACGTAAGATCTTCTACTTCGATATCAATAAAATCAAGAGAGCTAAAACCCGGTGTATCTGCAACCAGACCGCTTCCTACTGCAATTAACTCTACATGCCTTGTCGTATGCTTCCCTCGCCCTAAATGCGATGAAATATCATCTGTTTTTAGGGCTAAATCTGGGCGTAATACATTTAACATGGAAGATTTCCCTACACCAGATTGCCCCGCAACAACTGAGACACAACCTTCTAAGAATGGTTTTAAAATATCAATACTTTCCGATGTATTTATAGAAGTAAATAACACATCATATCCCATTTCACGATAATCATTTGCATAAGATTCAACAGTTTCTCGCATTTTTTCATCTACTAAATCCATTTTACTGATACAAATAATTGGTTTAATGTTATGATATTCAATTAATACTAAAAATCGATCTAATAACCCTGGGTTAAAATCTGGTTCAACTGCTGAGAAAACAAGGATTGCTTGATCAACATTGGCAATTGGCGGCCTAACAAGTTCATTTTTCCGCTCAAAAATCTCTAAAACATAGCCTTCATTCGGATTCTCCGCTTGAAAAACTACTTGATCTCCTACAAGTGGTGTAATTTTATTTTTTCTGAATACACCACGACCACGGCATTGTGTAATGCCACCTTCATGCTGTACATAATAAAAACCACTTAAAGCTTTTACAATTTTTCCTTCTGCCATATAATTCTCCTTTATTCTATATAAAGTGAAATTGTTATCAGCCTCTCCATACAGTTATCCCTTCCTTAAAATATTGAGACGGGGTACTGCCAGCGAATACTAGGATAAAACTGACTATTTATCAGTTCAGATTCTCCTTTATTTCCACTTCACTTTTATGGCTGTCCTTCTATTTCAAAACGTAATTTCTTACCCTTCTACGTTAACAGCATAACAGGCAAGAGCAACAAATTCCACTCTCCATACAAAGAAGGTGGAATCCACCAAATAGAGACACACCTTTACTAGGCTGGATATGGCACTTCTTTATCAATAATTGTCGTCCCATCTCGAACAATTTTGTAATGGCCTTTTGTTCCTTCTTGAATCACAAATTCCAAAGAAATAGTAGCAGATTCTGTTATTGTTCGCGTTTCAATCGGCTTATCCATTTTCTGCTGCATATCTTCTTTATAAATTTCAATTGTTTGTGGCTTTTTCTCACCTGTTGCAGGAGGCTCATACGGAATCGAAATGTTATCAACCTTTACTGTTTTCGTTACTTTAGGCTTCGGACCATCAGAGACAGTAATCGTTACTTTATCCCCTTCTTTTAACGGCGTTCCTGGTTTTGGTGATTGTGAAATTACTTGTCCCTTATCAACAGTATCCGAATATTCTCTTTTTATATCTGGGACCAGTTTCTTTTCATTTAAATAGCTATTCACACTATTTTCCGTCCATCCAGAAAAATCAACAGGTCGAATTTGGTAAGGACCTTTACTCACCCAAACTTTCACATCTTGCTCCGCTTCCACAACCATTTGGTCTGCTGCTGGACTTTGTTCTACGATTTCACCTTTTGGTTTTTCGCTTTCAATATCGTATCGAACAACAATTTTATACTTCCCTTCCAATTCGTCCTTCAAACTATCAAAATCTTTTCCGATTAAATTACTCATCTTATCCTTCTTTTTTCCACCGGATTGATAGATAGTAATTTTCGACCTTTCTTTTACAACCCTTCCTGCTGCCGGACTTGTTTTAATTACTTTCCCAGCTTCAACATCATCTGTATAAACAATGTTCGGTTCAGCAACTTCAAATCCTTTCTCAACAAGAGTGTTAACAGCAGTCTCATACTTCATACCAGACACATCAGGAGTTTTTACGTCTTTAGGAATAAAGAATCCTGGAATCACAGTCAGCGCTAACGTTGTGCCGATTGCTAAAAGTAAAAATGTTGTAAGTAACACTTTCAGCCATTTGTTACTTCGCTTTTTTTTCTCGTTCGGTTTCACTTCTTCATCTTTTATCTGTTCATCCGCTTTACTTCCATTCAATACAATTGTTTCATCGCTTACATTTCCAAATAATTGTTCTTGTTGAATAATTGGAATTGCCTTCGTCGCTTCCATATCTTCAGGTATATAAAATGGTTGTTCGTTAATACGTTCTGGATATAGCGCCGTTTCAATATCTCTCTTCATCGCATTAGCAGACTGATAGCGATGAAATGGATCTTTTGCAGTTGCTTTTAAAATAATATTTTCTACACTTTGCGGAATATCTGGATTCCAGCGTTTTGGAGATGGTGTTTCATTCTGTAAATGTTTTAAAGCGATCGCGACTGCAGACTCTCCTGAGAAAGGTTGTCGCCCTGTTAGTAATTCAAACATAACAATACCAAGCGAATAAATATCCGATTGTTTATTCGCTATCCCTCCACGTGCTTGCTCTGGTGACAAGTAATGGACCGAACCAAGCACTGAGTTCGTATGCGTTATCGCCGTTGCACTTGTAGCAGTCGCAATCCCAAAGTCTGTCACCTTCACGACTCCATCATTCCGAATTAAGATGTTATGTGGCTTTATATCTCTATGGACAATTTCAAAATGATGCGCATGTGCCATTGCAGATGTTAACTGCTCCATAATATCAAGAGCTTCTCCTATCGGTAACATTCCACGCTGCGTTATGTATTGCTTTAATGTTTGTCCAGGTACATATTCCATAACAAGATAATAAATTCCATCTTCTTCCCCAACATCATACATATTCACAATATTTGGATGCGACAACGTTGTAACAGATTGCGCTTCTCGATGGAAACGTTTAATAAACTCATCATTATTTGCATAATCGAGTCTTAATATTTTTACCGCTACATCTCGGCCTAGTATATCATCATGAGCCAAATATACATTGGCCATCCCTCCGCCACCGATCATTTTCAGTAGCTTATAACGGTCGTTTAGGCGTTTTCCAATCAGCACGTTGTAATTCACCTACTTTCGTTTGCCGAATCCGCATAATCAACAATGACAAGGGTAATATTATCTTCTCCCCCACGATCATTCGCAAGTTGAACAAGATGTTCTCCCTTTGTCTCGAGTTGTTCGTTTAATTGCAAAATCTTTCGCATATCATCCATAGCAACTTTATTTGATAATCCGTCAGAGCAAAGAAGCAGTTGATCATTTTCTTCTAACACTAATGTTTTAACATCTAATCCAACTTTTTCTTCTGTTCCAAGCGCTCGTAAAAGCAAATTCTTTTTTGGATGATACTCTGCATCCTCTTTTGAAATCTCACCATATCTGACAAGTTCATTTACAAGTGAATGGTCTTCAGTTATAAGTGAAATCTCATCATCTGATAACATGTAACATCGACTATCTCCTATGTGTCCAATTGTTACAAATCCCGCTGTACAAATCGCAACAATAACAGTAGTTCCCATACCACTACACTCTGTATGTTTCTTCGAGTATTCGTATACCCTCTCGTTAATCATCTCAACGTTTGTATGTAGCCATTCTTCGGCCTTTTTTGGTGTATCCATATTATACGTTTGTTTCCAATAATCATGGAATAGTTGAATGGCCATCGAGCTAGCAACATCGCCTGCTCGATGACCTCCCATTCCATCAGCTACAACAGCTAAAATATCTCCATCTAAATTATGAAAAACTCCTGCACTATCTTCATTATGTTGACGAACTTTCCCTTTATCCGATAGAAACACGGCTTTCATCTTGTCACCTCGTCTCTTCTTTGCGCTCCTTTGCACGCAACTGACCGCAGGCAGCATCAATATCATGACCTTGTTCACGGCGAATCGTTACATTCACTCCACGGTCTTTCAACGTTTTTTCAAATAAGAAAATTTGTTCACGTGGTGTTCTTACGTAATCGCGTTCTGGTACATAGTTTACCGGAATTAAGTTCACATGACATTTTACACCTTTTAAAAGTTGAGCCAATTCTTCGGCATGCTCAACTTGGTCGTTTTCTCCTCCAAATAAGCCATATTCAAACGTAATGCGACGCCCGGTTCTATTTACATAGTATTTAATAGCTTCCATTAAGTCAGGCAGCTTATAAGCACGGTTAATCGGCATTAATTTTGAGCGTAATTCTGTATTTGGAGCGTGCAATGAAATCGCAAAGTTAATTTGCATATCCTCTTCAGCAAACTTATAAATTTTCGGGATGATTCCACTTGTTGAAACCGTCATATGACGTGCACCAATATGAATTCCTTTTTCATGGTTAATAATGCGTAAAAACGACATTAAGTTATCGTAGTTATCAAACGGCTCTCCAATTCCCATTACAACAAGAGAACTCACGCGCTCATCTGTCTCATCAAGCGCACGTTGAACCTCTACTACTTGCGCTACGATTTCTCCAGCCTCTAGGTTTCGCTTTAAACCACCTAGTGTTGATGCACAGAATGTACAACCAATTCGGCAACCTACCTGTGTTGTTACACAAATGGAATTTCCATATTCATGTCGCATTAATACTGTTTCGATAGAATACCCATCATATAATTGGAATAAAAACTTAATTGTCCCATCAGAAGATGTTTGCTTTACTAATGTATTTAAAGTAGTAATATCAAAGGAATTCGACAATTTATCACGCAATCCTTTTGAAAGATTTGTCATATCCTCATAATTTTTTACACGCTTTTTATATAGCCAATCAAAAATTTGACCTGCACGGAATTTCGGTTCACCTTGTTCCTTTAACCAATTTTGCATTTCATGAAGTTGTAAAGAGTAAATAGATGTTTTTTTTGTTTCTAAATCTTTCTTTTGTTTTTTTACAGTCGTTTCCATGATGCTACACCTTCTTTCTTAAACAAGCAATATAAAAGCCATCTGTTGCAAAATAATGCGGTAAAATTTGTACTTGCCCTTCATTTATATAAGGACGTAATTTTTCTGGCATGCGCTCTTTCATAGTAGTATCCCATTCAAATTCAGGATGCTCTTGTAAAAATCGCTCTATCACTTGTTCATTTTCTATTTTTTCAATTGTACACGTACTATAAACAAGGCGACCACCTGCTTTTAACAGTGGAGCTACCTTTTCTAGTATCGATAGCTGAATTGTCGACAGTCTTTCACTATCGCCTTTTTCTTTACCTAATTTAATATCAGGCTTACGTCTGATAACACCAAATCCAGAACATGGTGCGTCTACTAATATTTTGTCAAAGCTTTCGTTCGCAAAATGTTCTTGAACTTTTCTGGCATCTAGCGCCTTTGTTTCAATGTTCTCTAATTCTAGACGCTTCGCCTGTTGCTGAATTAGACGAACTTTATGCGGATGTAAATCCAGCGACGTTACCTGACCAGTCCCCTTTAAACGCTCTGCAATGTGTGTTGTTTTCCCACCAGGCGCCGCGCAGCTATCAAGAACCATATCTCCTTCTTCGGGTTTCAAAGCACGCGCAACAAGCATAGAGCTTTCATCTTGAATAGAAAGGAAACCGTTTTTAAACGCTTCTGTATGCGCTACGTTTCCTTTTTCAATTTGGATAGCATCTTCTGATAAATCACCACATTTTGCTTGTACACCCTCACGTTCTAGCAAAGCAATCGCTTCTTCTACCGTTATTTTATCAACATTCACACGTGCTGTCGGTACCGGCGGAACCATATTTACTTCGCACATTTTTTGCGCTGTTTCTAAATCGTATGCTGATACCCACTCTTGTACAAGCCACTCTGGATGACTCGTTGCAACAGAAACTCGCTCTACAGGATTTTGTATCTCCTCTAAAGATGGCACACCTTCACGTTGAATCGAACGGAGTACCCCGTTTACCATCCCTGCAATTCCTTTATGACCACGACGTTTTGCAATCTCAACAGCCTCATGAATCGCCGCTCTTTCTGGGACGCGATCTAAATATAGCATTTGATATAAAGATAAGCGAAGTAATATTTTTACCCACGCTTCAACTTTTTTTCTTAAAAATGGTTGTAAATAATAGTCAAGTGTATCACGACGTTGAATCGTTCCATAGACAATCTCAGTTAACAAACCAATATCTTTTCTATCAATCGCACTTTTTTCAATCAAATTATTTAAAAGTAAGTTGCTATAAGCGCCACTTTTCTCTACTTGAATTAGACCATCAAGAGCTAACTCACGAACATTTTGTCTCATGCGTCTTCTCCTAACTTCGTACCAATTTCAGGTTTTGTTCCACGTAAAAATTGTGAACAACTCATGCGCTTTTTACCAGATGGTTGTAACTCAGTAATTTTAACACCTGTTTCATTTCCTGTTGCCACAACGAAACCATCTTCTTCAATTGCTACAATAGAACCAGCTTCAGCCTGTACTGTTACAGGAACTTTTTCGCCCCACCATACTTTTACAACTTGCCCTGCTAAAGTTGTATAAGCAACTGGCCACGGATTTAAACCACGAATGTGATTGTAAACCTCTTCTCCTGTTTTCATCCAATCAATCTTTTCTTGCTCACGTTTAATATTGTAAGCGAATGTTACTTCATCCTCATTTTGTTTAATCGGTTCTAATTTTCCTTGTATTAAAAGCGGAACTGTTTTTGATAATAAGTGCGCTCCAGCCTCACTTAATTTATCAAATAATGAACCAGTTGTTTCACGTTCTTCGATTTCCACTTCTACTTGCGTTAAAATATCACCAGCATCTAATTTTTCCACCATATACATAATTGTGATACCTGTTTTTTCTTTTCCCTGCATGATGGAGTAATGAATTGGTGCACCGCCGCGAAGTTCTGGAAGTAATGAAGCATGAACATTAATACATCCATACTTTGGTGCTTCTAAAATTTCGTTTGGTACAATTTGTCCGAACGCAGCTGTCACAATTAAATCCGGCTCTAATGCCAATACTTTTTCATATTCGTCTTTTTCACGAATTTTTAACGGCTGTAACACCGGAATACCATGTTTTTCCGCTTCCACCTTAACAGGTGTTGGTGTCATAACCTTTTTTCTTCCCACTGGACGATCCGGCTGCGTTACAACACCAATTACATCATATCCATCTTCAATAAGACGACGAAGCACCGGTACAGAAAAGTCCGGTGTTCCCATAAATACTACTTTTATCATTCAAAAACCGCTCCTTTTACATCTCTTCTAATTCATTTTCCTCATAATATCTCGTCACTTTTGATGTAAATAACACACCATGTAAATGGTCGATTTCATGTTGGATTGCGCGTGCTAAAAAATCATCTGCCTCTAATAAAAAGATTTTACCACGACGATTTTGTGCACGTACTTTAATATACTCTGCACGCTCCACTTCACCATAAAGTCCCGGAAAGCTTAAGCAGCCTTCGGGACCTACTTGTTCACCACGTTTTTCTAAAATAACTGGATTAATCAGTTCGATTTTTCCCGTATCATCACCAATATCAACAACTGCCACTTGCAAACTTACGCCGACTTGTGGTGCTGCTAAACCAACACCATCTGCAACTAACATTGTTTCATGCATATCTTTTAACAAATTCACTAACTTTTTATCAAAGTTCATTACCCGTTCACATGGGGTTTCTAACACTTCATCTGGATGCTTTACAATTTCTAAAACTGCCATATTTTCCTCCGCTACATTAACATTGTTGGATTAAAGTCGATTGAGATCTGCAAATCTTTTTGCATTTCTGCTTGATAATGTTCATTTACCATTTTGAGCACGTACTTTAAGTTTGGTTCCCGCTTGTATTTTATCATGCATTGGTATCGATATCTATCTTTTATCCTTGGAATTGCTGAAGCAACCGGTCCTAGCACCATTGTTTGCCGCGAGCAATGCGTTCGTAAATAACCGACAATTTTTTCCGTTACTTGCACTGCTTTTAATAACTCTGGATGCGAAACGGTTACAAGTGCGACATAGTAGTATGGCGGGTATTGCCTCGTTTTTCTCATTTGCATTTCTTGTTCAAAAAATACATCGTACTGCTGATTCTTTGCTAGTTCTACGCTATAGTGTTCTGGCGTATACGTTTGAATTACTACTTCTCCTGGTAATTCATGTCGACCTGCACGTCCACTCACCTGTGTCAATAACTGATACGTTTTCTCGCTTGCTCGAAAATCTGGTAAATGTAGCATCGTATCAGCTGTTAAGACACCAACAAGTGTAACCTTTGGAAAATCAAGCCCTTTAGCGATCATCTGTGTTCCAAGTAAGATATCAGCTTTCTCTTCACCGAAGGCTTTTAATAACTTTTCGTGCATTCCTTTGCGACTCGTTGTATCAACATCCATACGGATAACCCGCGCCTCTGGAAATAACTTTGTAATTTCTTCTTCTACCTTTTGTGTTCCTGTCCCAAAGAAACGAATATACGAACTATTACAAGCAGGACAAGCAGTTGGCATACTTTCCTCATAACTGCAATAGTGACATTTTAAACGATGATTCATTTTATGATAGGTGAGTGATATATCACAGTGTGGACATTGCACCACATAACCACAATCACGACACATGACAAACGTTGAATGGCCTCTTCGATTTAAAAAAAGAACCATTTGTTCTTTCTTTTCTAACCGATCCGCTATTTTCTCATGAAGTAATTTTGAAAACATAGAACGATTTCCATCACGCAGTTCCTCACGCATATCAACAATTTCTACTGTCGGCAACGCTTGTTCATTCATACGCTTTTGCATGGTTAGTAGCTCATAAACACCTTTTTTCGCTCTAGCAAATGATTCTAGAGTGGGCGTTGCACTGCCGAGCACGATTGGACAATTATGATATTGCCCTCGCCAAATCGCAACATCCCTGGCATGATATTTCGGATTATCTTCTTGTTTATAACTTGACTCATGTTCTTCATCAATAATAATAATTCCTAAGTTTTCAAATGGAGCAAAAATAGCGGAGCGTGCTCCAACAACAACTTTTACTTCTTTTCGTAAAATTTTCCGCCATTCATCATATTTTTCCCCAACAGAAAGCGCACTATGAAGAACCGCAACTTGCGAACCAAAACGTCCTTTAAATCGATCTACCATTTGCGGTGTTAACGCAATTTCTGGAACAAGTACAATCGCCTCTTTTCCCTTTTTCAACACCGCAGCAATGGATTGCAAATACACTTCTGTTTTACCGCTTCCTGTAACACCATATAGTAAAAATGGATTATATGTTTCATTTGTAATGGATGACAAGATGGGCGTAATCACTTGATTTTGTTCATCTGTGAGCGGAAATGGCTTTGTTTGTTCAAAAGCCTCATCGTCATATGGGTTACGATATACTTCAATGTACTGTTCTAAAAGCAACCCTTTTTTCACAAGCGACTTTACCGGTGCATCTGTTATTTGTAGTTCTTCTGTTAATGTTTTTAATGGCACACTCTGATAATTTTCTACAAAGTAATACAGTACATCTTGTTGCTTTTTACTTTTCAGCTCAAAGGCAGCTGCCTCTAATTGTTCCTGTGGCAATTCTGGCTGAATCACCCTTTGTTTCTTCTTTTGCACCTTATCTTTTACTTTATAGATGACTTCAATAGTGCCGTTTGTTATCTCTTTTTGAACCATGCGATACATATGTGAGTGCGTAGCAATTTCTTCCCAATCTATCGCTTCTTTCCCTTGAAACAAATCACGAATTTCCGGCGCCACTGCAGCTGTTTTATGGAGCTGTAGCCGTTTTTTATAAGTCGCTTTTATCGCAGCTGGAAGCATAACTTGAAAAGCTGAAATCATATAACATAATGTTTC
Source organism: Bacillus sp. 105MF (assembly GCF_000374885.1). NCBI lineage: Bacteria > Bacillati > Bacillota > Bacilli > Caryophanales > Bacillaceae > Bacillus > Bacillus sp. 105MF. Next base: position 133,402 of record NZ_KB895567.1, read on the forward strand.
ATCCGTCAGCCAAAAACCAAGTTGTAATAATTCTTCATTTAAAACTGGCGTAACATCTAGTATTTCATGCAATGCTTTTAACTTTTTACTTTCCACATCGACTGAATCTTTTATTTCAATAATAAAGCCTTGTAATTTCCGTGGACCAAACGGAACGACTACACGCATACCTGTTTGTACAATATCTTCCCATTTCTTAGGGATAACATAATCAAACGGGCGATCTGTTTGACGTGCCGGTACATCAACGATTACACTTGCAAATTTCATACACGATCCTCTTCTAACATCGCTTTAATTTGCATTAAAATTTCACGTGCAACTTCTTTCTTTGTTAAAAGAGGTAATCGAATAACTTCTCCATCTTTTCTATACATTGTTACAATATTCGTATCCGTACCGAATCCTGCACCTTGTGCTTTCACATCATTTGCAACAATCATATTTGCATTTTTTTTACGCAATTTTTTCGTTGCATATTCTTCTATATTTGTCGTTTCAGCAGCAAAACCAATTAGGAGTTGATGCTCTTTTTTCTCACCGAGTGTTTTCAAAATATCGATTGTTCTTTCTAACTCAATGACTGCATCGCCACTTTTCTTTTTCATCTTCTGATTATGCACAATTTTCGGGCGATAGTCTGCTACTGCAGCTGTTTTAATAACAACATCCATAGATCCATAATGTTGCATTACAGCTTCTAACATATCTTGTGCAGATTCTACTTGCACAGTTGTTACATTTACAGGTGGTGCTATTGCAGTTGGACCTGAAACAAGTATTACATCCGCTCCTAAGTTAGCAGCAACTTCCGCTAGCGCATACCCCATTTTCCCTGAAGAAAAGTTCGTCATAAAACGTACTGGATCAATTTTTTCACGCGTTGGGCCAGCAGTTACTAAAATTTTCTTTCCCTTTAATGGTTTATGTTCTGAAAACGCTTCTTGTAATCGAGCGATAATTGTTTCTGGTTCTTCTAATCGACCTTTCGCAACATATCCACATGCTAAAAAGCCTTCTCCAGGTTCAATAAATGTATATCCCAACGCTTTTAACGTCATCATATTCTTTTGGACAATTTTATTTTCATACATATGCACATTCATAGCAGGTGCAATCCAGACTGGTGCTATAGTAGCTAACAATGTTGTTGTGATCATATCATCAGCAATACCATTTGCTAATTTTCCGATACAATTCGCTGTTGCTGGTGCAATAAGCACAACGTCCGCCCAATCCGCTAAATCAATATGAGCGATAACTGCAGAATCTTTTTCATCAAACGTATCCGTGTATACATCATGGCGAGAAAGCGCTTGAAATGTAAGAGGTGTAACAAATTTCATCGCCGATTCACTCATCATTACTTTTACAAGTGCTCCTGCTTGTGTTAATTTACTCGTTAACGCAGCCGCTTTAAAAACAGCAATGCCTCCTGTTACACATAGAAGTATCTTTTTCCCTTTTAGCATATGACTCGTCCTCTTTCTTTTTCAAACTTATTCTGCTGAAATGTATTCATTCCAGCTCGTCAGTGCTAGTATTTCATTAAACAAAAACCTATTTCTTTTAGCTCTATCGTAAAAAAATAACAACCTACTTGTAAATAGGTTGTTACCGTTACATAGAAAAGTATAAAGTCTATGTTTTCATTTGTCGAAGAGAATGCCTTACTCAGATACTTTCTCTTCGCTTGGTACATAATTTAATGCTTCCGCATCGATTTCTTCCAACGCTTTACCTACACATTTATGAGAAACAGGATTTTCAACAACACAGTTGTTAGCCATTTGCATTTCACGAGCGCGTTTTGCCGCTACTGTTACTAATGTATATTTAGAGTCGATTTTTTTTAGCAATGAATCAATTGATGGATTTAACATATTATATACCCTCCGTCATTTCTTTATAATATTTCGCTACTCTGTCGCGGCGGCAATGTTCACCAACCACAATAGCTTTAATGCGTTCACAAGCAAGTTCTACTTTATCATTTTCTACTACATAGTCATAAGCGTCCATCATCTCGATTTCTTCTTTTGCTACAGTTAAACGATTTTCAATAACATCTTCAGTCTCTGTACCGCGACCAACGATGCGATTCTTAAGCTCTGATAAGCTTGGAGGAGCTAAGAAAATAAATACCCCTTCTGGGAAAGCTTTCTTTACTTGAATTGCTCCTTGTACTTCAATTTCTAAGAATACATCTTTTCCTTCTTGCAATGTTTTTTCAACATAATCGATTGGTGTTCCATAGTAATTCCCAACGAACTCTGCCCACTCAAGCAGCTTTTCGTTACGAATCATTTCTTCAAACTCTTCTCTCTCTTTAAAGAAATAATCCACACCATCTACTTCACCTTCACGCGGTTTACGTGTCGTTACTGAAATAGAGTATTGAAATCTTGTATCTTCATGGCTGAACAACTCTTTTCGAACTGTCCCTTTCCCAACGCCAGAAGGTCCTGAAAGAACGATGAGCAACCCTCTTCTACTTCTCATAAATATGTAAAACCTACCCTTCCTCACTTAAATCTTCTTTATTATTTAAACGATGTGCAATCGTCTCTGGCTGAATTGGGCTTAGTACAATATGCCCATCATCCATAACAATAACCGCCCTTGTTTTTCTCCCATACGTAGCATCTAGTAACACGTTATGTTCACGCGCTTCCTGCACCGTTCGTTTAATAGGAGCTGACTCCGGACTTACAATTGCAATAATTCGATGAGCAGATACAATATTCCCATATCCAATATTTAAAAACCGCATGGCCATAGTTTGCGCCTCCTAGTAAGTCTATCCGATTTCCCCACCACGTATAACTTTATATATTTTTTGACAGCTACTCAATATTTTGTACCTGTTCACGAATTTTTTCAAGGTTATTTTTCATTTCTACAACATATTTTGAAATTGTTAAGTCGTTTGCCTTAGAACCGATCGTGTTAATTTCCCGATGCATCTCTTGTACAATGAAATCCATTTTTCTACCAACAGGCTCCTCGATCTCAAGGGCTTCATGAAATTGAGCTAAATGACTTTGCAAGCGAACCAATTCTTCATGAATATCCGAGCGCTCCGCAAACATCGCTACCTCTGTCAGCAACCTTTGTTCATCTAACTCATGATTATGTAATTCTTTTAAGCGATTTTCCAATCGTTCACGATATTTTTGAGTAACAATTGGTGCATGCGGAATAATCGCATTTACACAATCGTGTATCTCTTGTAAACGATACGCCATATCTTTATGTAATCGTTCTCCTTCGCCATCTCTCATCGTTTTTAACGTACGAGCAGCTTGGCGAACAGCTTCATATAAATTTTGTTCAAATTGTTCATTTACATTTTCCATTTCTTCAATCGCCGTTACTTCTGGCATTGCCATTAATTGTTGAAGTGTAATGGAATCTTGTAATTGAAATTTCGTTTTCACGTCTTCCATAATGGATTTATACTGCTTGAGAAGCGGCCAATTCACACTTAACTTTCTTTCAACAAGCCCTTCCCCTGTAATAATAATGGACACTTCAATACGCCCGCGGCGAACTTGTTCTGCAATTAACTTACGAATTTTGTCCTCAAAAACCATCATTTGTTTCGGAAGTCGAATGTTCATCTCTAAAAAACGATGGTTCACTGACTTCATTTCTACTGTAATTTGAAAAGCATCATTTTCCACTTTCGCTCTTCCAAATCCTGTCATACTAGAAATCATCTTTATCACATCCACACCATGAAATAACTCAATGAAAAAGGTAATAGAGATGCAACTCTACTACCTTTTGTAAATTATATCACATTTTCATATCATTGACTATTTCAAGTTTATGCCTCTCTTATACAATATCGGCTTCTTCTTCTCCTTTTTCCCTGTCAATAAAGAGCCGACTAATAAAAATGTTGGAATGGACGATAAACCAACGATTAATAACCAATCTCTCGCTTGAATTGGCATTGTACTAAAAATCGGTTGCAGTGGTGGATAATAAATAACCACAAGCATTAATAACACCGAAATAATAACTGCTCCAACCAAATATATATTCCCAAAAGGATTACGATGGAATATAGAGTGTTCACTGCGGCAGTCAAATACATGAATAAGCTGTGCTAAAACTAGTGTAGCAAAAGCTACTGTTTGCGCATATTTCAATTCATTTGGATGCTGATTAAATGCAATAATAAATGCCAGCAAGGTTACAATACCAATTAAAAAGCCTCTACTCACAATTTTCCAAGCCAACCCTCTTGCAAACACCCCTTCTTTCGGATGCCGTGGATTTCTTCTCATCACATCTCCCTCAGCTGCATCTAACCCTAGTGCCATTGCTGGTAAACCATCTGTTACTAAATTCACCCATAAAATTTGAATTGGAACCATCGGAAGTGGTAAAGCAAGCATCATCGCAAATAACATAACTAAAATCTCTCCAACATTTGATGCTAATAAATACCGAATGAACTTCCGAATATTCTCATATATATTTCGTCCCTCTTTAATTGCCGATTTAATCGTAGCAAAGTTATCATCTAGCAAAACAAGAGAGGAAGCTTCTTTAGCTACATCCGTTCCTGTAATTCCCATCGCTATCCCAATATCAGCTGTTTTAATAGCAGGAGCGTCATTCACTCCATCACCTGTCATCGCCACAATATGATCTTTATTTTGAAGAGCTTTTACAATTTTTAATTTATGTTCAGGAGATACACGTGCAAATACATAGGTATCTTCTACAATATCCTCTAGTTCATCTACAGACATATTTGCTAATTCTACACCTTCTATAACGCGGCCATTCGGTGGTAAAACCCCTAACTGCTCCGCAATTGCCATCGCTGTTACTTTATGGTCTCCTGTAATCATTACCGTTTTAATACCAGCCTCTTTACACTCTTTTACGGCCTGTTTCACTTCTGGTCTTGGCGGGTCTATCATTCCTTGTATCCCGACAAGCATGAAATCTTTTTCTACTTCTCTTTCATGTTCAATTGAATCTGTTACTTTTAAAGCCCTAAATGCAACAGCAATCGTTCGAAGCGCTTGACTTCCAAGGTTATAAATTGCCGCTTGCACTTCTTTACGATATAACTCACTTAAAGGTTGCTGTTTATCCCCCCATAAAATTGTTTGGCTCATTTGCAAAAGAACATCAGGTGCCCCTTTTGTGACTACAAATTTTCTACCATCACGATCACGAACGATTACGCTCATCATTTTTCGTGTGGAATCAAAAGGGAGTTCATGAATAATTTCAAACTTCTCTTTTAAAGCTTCTCGGGATATTCCTGCTTTCATCGCCGCTGCAACGAGCGCACCTTCTGTCGGATCTCCATCTAGGACATATGTTTTTTTCTTTTTTACAATGCTCGCGTTATTGCATAAACACCCAAATGTTAATAATTGATATAACGCCCTTGTAGATTCCGGATTAACCTTCTGCTCACCTTTCATAAATGATCCAGTAGGCTCGTAGCCTTGCCCGGTTACATGCCATGTTTCGCCACCTGACCACATATGTGTTACCATCATTTTATTTTGTGTCATCGTACCCGTTTTGTCCGAACAAATAACAGAAGCACATCCTAAAGTTTCTACTGCTGGTAATTTTCGAACAATCGCTCTCTTTTTAATCATGCGCTGTACACCAAGTGACAATGCGACCGTAACAATCGCTGGTAATCCTTCTGGAATTGCTGCAACAGCAAGTGACACACCCGCTAAGAACATATGATACACTTCATTCCCTTGATACACTCCAGCTAGTACAACAAGTGCTGTTAAAATAAGGGCAACAATGATTAGAATCTTCCCAAGTTGTTCTAATCTTCTTTGCAGCGGTGTTTCCATTTGCTCTGCATTTTGCAACAGATTTGCAATCTGCCCCATAGCCGTGTTCATCCCTGTAGCTACTACTACTCCGGCCCCGGAACCCCTTGTTATCATCGTCCCCATAAATGCCATATTTTTTTGATCACCAATCGCAACATTTTGACCGCTTAATGCTTCCACTTTCTTTTGAACAGGTACAGATTCTCCCGTTAAAGCCGATTCCTCGATATATAAACTCGATGCTTCAACAAGACGAATATCAGCACCAATACGGTCGCCGCTAGAAAATTTAATGATATCCCCAAGGACAAGTGCTTTAGATGGTATTTTCATCCATTTTCCATTTCGTAAAACCGTTACTTGCGGGGCAGCTAATTCTTTCAAAGCCTCCAATGATTTTTCTGCTTTTCTTTCTTGAAAAAAACCAAGAACACCATTGATAATAACAATTGCGACAATTGCAATCGAATCAATATACTCTCCTAAAAAAGCTGAAATGATTGTCGCACCAAACAAAACAAGTACCATAAAATCTTTAAACTGCGCCAAAAATACAAGAAGTGCAGAAGGCCGCTTTGCTTCTTGTAATTCATTTGGCCCTAGCTTCTTTAAGCGCCCTTCCGCTTCTTGCTCTGACAGTCCTACCTTCACATTCGTATTCGTTCTTTCTTCCACTTCATGTGCACGCATTTCATACCAATTCATCTCGCTATCGACCTCCTGATTGCAGACATGCTCTAATGAAAGCTTATTCAGTCCCGTCCAAAAAAATGCTATAATTAACATTTAGTTAGAAAGGAGTGTTCATAATGGCATTCGATGGATTATTTACAAGAGCGATTACACATGAAATTGCAAATTCTCTTCAAACAGGAAGAATTTCAAAAATATATCAACCCTCAAAATATGAGGTTTTGTTACATATTCGAGCAAACGGAAAAAATCAAAAATTACTTATTTCCGCACACCCTACATACGCACGTATGCATCTTACAAATCAAAGTTATGATTCACCAGCATTACCACCAATGTTTTGCATGCTTCTTCGCAAACATTTAGAAGGTGGATTTATTGAGAAAATTGAACAAATCGATTTAGAACGTATCATTCAAATTACCGTTCGAAGCCGTAACGAGATTGGGGACGAATCGTTAAAAACATTAGTGATTGAAATAATGGGTCGTCACAGCAATATTATTTTAGTAGACGCGAAAACAAATATCATTTTAGATAGCTTAAAGCACGTTTCTTTAGCGGTAAATCGGCATCGTACTGTATATGCTGGCGCTGAATATGTTGCACCACCAGCACAGCATAAAATTAATCCCTTGCAGATTGAAACACAAGATGAGTTTATTAGGCCACTAGACTTTTTAGCAGGAAATATGGATAAACAACTTGTTGGGGCCTTTATGGGGATTTCTCCGCTATTTGCAAAAGAAGTTGTAAAGAAAGCTGTTATGGTAAATGAACATGCATTATCAGAAGCGTTTTTCACATTACAAAAACCAATGCAAGCGCATCAATATGAACCAACAATGATAACGGCAAATGGAAAAGAGTTCTTTTATCTCTTCCCTCTTACACATTTAAAAGGGGATAATAAAACATTCTTATCTGTAAGTGAATTATTAGATCGATTCTTCTTTGGAAAGGCTGAACGCGATCGTGTAAAACAACAAGCACATGATTTAGAACGATTTATGCACAATGAAAAAGCAAAAAATGAAAAGAAATTAATTAAATTACAAAAAACACTACAAGATGCTGGGAAAGCTAATAAATATCAATTATTCGGTGAACTTCTTACAGCTAACATGTATGCATTAAAAAAAGGTGACAAAGAAATTGAGGTTGTCAACTACTACGATGAAAATGGCGGAACAGTAAAAATTACATTAGATCCACTGAAAATACCGTCAGAAAACGCACAACGTTATTTCCAAAAGTATCAAAAAGCGAAAAATTCTGTTGCAATCGTAAAAGAACAAATTGAAAAAACAAATGAAGAAATCCTTTACTTTGATAGCCTACTTCAACAAATGGAGGCTGCTTCTTCAAAAGATATCGAGGAGATTCGCGAAGAATTAGCTGAAGAAGGTTATATGCGTAACCGTAAGTCGAAGAATACAAAGAAAAAAACATCAAAACCGATATTAGATAAATATATCTCTACCGATGGAACAGAAATTTTAGTCGGTAAAAATAATAAACAAAATGACTATTTAACAACCAAATTTGCACGTCGTGATGAAATTTGGTTACATACAAAAGATATTCCTGGTTCTCACGTTGTTATTCGCTCATTAGAACCAACTGAAGAGACTTTATTAGAAGCTGCTAAACTCGCTGCTTATTACAGTAAAGCAAAAGATTCTAGTTCTGTTCCTGTAGATTTCACAAAAATTCGCCATGTTAAAAAACCAAGCGGTGCTAAACTTGGGTTTGTGACATATGATAATCAACAAACATTGTATGTAACACCAGATGCTGATACGGTGATGAAATTAAAAGCTTAAAACAAAAAGAGGTAATAACGATATTAATTAAATCGTTATTACCTTTTTTTATACCTATCACTTAATAAAAACTATTTTTCACAAAAAAATTATTGAGCAATTAAAAATATATCGTGTTAAAAAGTTTATACCCTAGATTTTCATGTCAAAAAATGTAGACACATATAATTTTATATGTCTACATTTTTTGACAGTATATTCATTACTAAGTATCTTCCCTCATAAAGTGAAGCTTTAATCAGTAGGAGGTTTTCTTCATCCCCACTGATTATTAGCCCTCACCAATCGGGTGCCCGACCCCCACCTATCTTCTTTACTTTTGTTGAATTTTACAGTGGGGGTCTTATTGCCCACGAACAGCTAGATTGAGAATATTGGCATAATTATTGCTTTATATAGACAATGAAAAGGAGGAATCAAAATGACTACTAGAATCAAAAAAATTCAAGAACAACTAACCGAATATGGAATAGACGGATTACTCATTACGAAAAAGGAAAATCGCCAGTATGCAACTGGATTTACAGGTAGTGCTGGAGTCGTATTACTATCTGCAACTGAAGCTGTATTCATTACAGATTTCCGCTATGTCGATCAAGCAAAAACACAGGTACAAGAAACTGAAATCATTATGCATAAAGGAAACATAGAACAAGAGATTGCAAATCAGACAACTAGATTAAACATCCAAAGACTAGGCATCGAAGAAAACAATATGACCTTAAAACAGTATAGTTCGTTAAAAAAATATACAAACATCAAACTTGTACAAGTAAGTGAACTAGTAGAAACAATCCGTTCCATTAAGGAAGAGTCTGAAATCGAAACAATTAAAGTTGCAGCACGTATGGCCGATGAAGCATTTCAACATATAACAGGATTTCTAAAACCCGGTGTATCTGAATTTGATGTCCGAGATGAATTAGAGTTTTTTATGCGAAAACAAGGGGCCTCTTCCTCATCATTTAACATTATCGTAGCTTCTGGAGTCCGTTCTTCTCTTCCCCACGGCGTTGCCACAAATAAGATGATTGAAAACGGAGATATGGTTACATTAGATTTTGGTGCACTTTACAATGGGTATTGCTCTGATTTAACACGTACTATTGCGATTGGAAGTTACTCCAAAGAATTCGAAAAAATATATAGTATTGTATTAGAAGCATTAAAACGAGGAACCAAAGCAATCCGGCCTGGTGAATCCGCAAAAACGATTGATGATGTGACAAGAAATTACATTACAGATAACGGCTACGGTGAATACTTTGGCCATTCTACCGGCCATGGCGTTGGATTAGAACTTCATGAACCACTTCGATTATCACAAGAAAGTAAAGCTACTTTACAAGAAGGAATGGTTGTTACTGTCGAACCAGGTATTTATATTCCAAACTGGGGTGGCTGTAGGATTGAAGATGATATTGTCATTACAAAAGATGGGCATGAAGTAATTACAAAGGCAAATAGAGACCTTATTGTTATTGGTTAATAACCACAAACTTGATTCATATACGCTCCTAAAAAAGAATTTCTTTCTACATATAGAAACCCTTCTATAAAGAAATTATTTATTAGGAGGAATTTCTATTGAATTTCGTAATTGATAAGATTGACGGATTAAACACAGAGTTCTCAAAACTTGTTTCTATGCTGAATTATACTCGCTATACAACTATGCAAGCTGTACAAGACTTAACAATTGAAGAACTCGATTATTTGCACGATGATCAGGCAAACTCGATTGGTATGCTTTTGTACCATATGGCTGCAGTCGAGTTTTATTATCAAATTCATCCCTTTGAAGATCGCGAGCCAACAGAAGCTGAATTAGAACACTGGTTACCAGGAGTTGAATTGGGTGATCTTGGACGTCAAACGATTAAAAATCACCCTATAGACTACTACATAGATACGTTACAAGAAGTTCGCGATAAAACGATTGCAACGTTTCAATCACTACCAGATGAATGGCTATATAAAACCACAACGTTTTGGCACGACAAACCTGCAAATAACTACTTCAAATGGTTCCATGTATTCAAGGATGAGCTGAGTCATCGCAGGCAAATTCGTTTAATTAAAAAAATGCAAAAAACTCATTCTGTAAAATAATAAAAAGTGCTATCTCTTAGCGAGGTAGCACTTTTTTATGTTTTAGATACGTCATCACCTAATAATAATTTTTTATTCACTTTTGTAACAATCATTCCCACAATACCTAAGATTATAAGTAAATATACTAATCTAGCAAAAGATAGCCACCCTTGAAAAATTGGCATCATATCCATTTGTCTACCGCCTTCCAACAATATGAATGGCACTGTAGCTATTAAAATGACAAACTCTATTCCTAAAACGATCTTCTTTTTTCGGGTGTATGCTCTAAATTCATCCCAACAATATAATACAGCAAAAATAAAACCCACTGCATAAATAATGTCGATCCAATCACTTTCAATAAAATACTTTAAAATAAGTCCTATAGCGAAGCATCCCATAAGACCGTAAAAACCTATTTTCTCCTTCATATATTCCATCTCTCTATCTAGTAATAAAACCGTATAATATTTTATCCACTTTCAGGATTATTTGTATTATATCATCCATTATCACCTTGTAAGTGCAGTACATGAAATTGTTATATTTTCTTTCTCTACGTACTCACACACTCCCACTCTCTTCATACACTAAACTACCCGAATGCCTAAAGGATGTGAGCAAAATGGGAGTAGAATTAACACTTCTGCACGCCCTCTATATTCTTTGTTTACTTACAATTATCACCTTTGTTTATTCTTCGAAAAGATACGACAATCATTTTGTTTTTTATCTTTTTACTAGCTCTAACCGCAACACATTCCATTCCTCTTGCCGTTAGCGAGATTTTTCAAAGTTTTATCTATGCCATTACCGAACTGCTACCAACTATTTTAATCATCTCTATTATTATTTCAATGAGCAATTTACTCGTGCATACTGGTTCTGCTGAATCAACTGAACCAGCTAAAGTTCTTACTTCTATTACTCCTCGCACAAAAAAATGGTTAGCAATTTGTAAAGTAGATCCATTCGAACTTGCTAGACGCAATTTTATACCGGTCGTTATCGGGGTAATTGTCACTACAATTGTCGCGATGTTTCTTTTATAACCGTAGACAAGTTTTCTTTGCTTACTGTTTTCCCTTGCGAATTGTTGAAATATACTGATTCCCAAAAGGGATTTCAAACCATCCGTCAAAATTATATTAGGAGAACAATTAGTTTAAAACGTTTAAAAGAAACATATTTCTTCTTAAGAAAAGGGGACATAACCATGAGTGAATTGATTTTCTTCTTATTTATTTGTCCATTACTTATTTTTATTGTTTCAGTACTTGGGACACGTAGAACAAGAACGTATTACGTAATGCCAATTGTAACGTTTGCTATTTTTCTTATATTAGGAGTTATATTGTTTCCCCCTTCATTTTTCTTTTGGGTTGGCATGTATAGCATCTTCTCATTTATCGTTTCTTATGTAACTTTATTATTTGTAAAGGGGTATGAAGCTGTGGAGGGAAAATAGTAATATCTTTTATTTAAGAAATTTAACGATTCTGTTTGAAAATGTACCGCTCATCTTCAAAATCATTCTCTTTATCTTTTTTAAATAGCCTTTCTAATTTATCAAACAATCTTTCCCCTCCACCTAAAGATAATGATATATAAGTTTTCGTTTTCTTAGCTTGATGGCAATGGGGTAACACAACATGCCCATCAACTTAAGACATTTTATAATTCATAAATATTTAAAGATGAAGTTACCGCTCAGAGAAAAATTTGATAAAGTTTTTAATAATATTCTTCCTTATCGCAATAATTATATTTTATAAAGCTGGGTCCTGCCACATCGCTATCAAGCTAGTATTTTGAAATGTCCCCGCAACGAAAAAAATGAAAGCTGTATTCCCATGCAACTATGAAGAGATAAAATTTTCGTTTTGAGGAAACTTCAGTAACGTTCAATTCGTCTTGTAAGCTCTTTTCAATATATTCAATTGAGTTTTGTATTCTTTCAAAATGATTCATTCCTCAATACCACAGTATATTCATATTTTATAATTCAAATAAAATATTTTTTGGTAATTTGCGCTAATTCTACCTTTATATTGTAACCTATACTCTGTGCCTCTTTATGAATTTTAAGTGCATTTAAAAAGATGGCTTTCCTTTAACGCAAGGAAAGCCATTTTTTTATTTTCATAAGTTATCTTTTTACCATTGTTTCCATCTTATGCAAACTTATGAATACTTTGATTAGGGATCTGTATGAACTATTTAAGGGCGCAACACATTTGTACCAGAGCCAATAATCGTATACATGTGCTTTCAGATAGATAAGTAATGTTTATGAACACATAAAAAAAGAAGAGAATTTTTATAATTCTCTTCCTTTTTAAGTAGGGAAACTTTCATGTTCTTTAGTTGTTCAGTTCATTGAAAAATGCTGTAAAATTTACCCTTTCTATTATCTACTCTTGAGAATTAAGGTTCTTATTCGTCTTTTGAAGTAGCTCCCTATCTTCATCAAGCAAAAAATAAAAACATCCCAAAAACGAAAAAAATTTCGTTTTTGGGATGCAAATGTATTTTAACTTAATGGCATTTTAGATTACCCATTATACATTCATTTTTGATAAATTATCCTCTAACAAACTAGAATTATAATTAGGTGCTAGTACGATATTTGTATATGTTCCTATACCCGAAAGGTACTTATACCTATGCTTGAAACCCGCTGGAATAAAAACAGATGCAGGACTCTCAATGATTTGAGACTCTCCTTCAATTTCCACTTCACATACGAGGCCTGTACCATCTATTTTATTCCCCCAGAAGATAAAGGCACTATCACAATGATGTGCGTGAATATCTACATGTCCTTCTAAGTTATCATCCATATGCGCATCGTAGAATACACGCTGTATCACATAAAATGAAGCCCGTTCATCCGTTCTATAATCCATCTGCACCCACCGCTCTCCTGGACCATCGCGATGATATAAAAGCTCAGATGCTCCCTTTACAAATGGTTTACTAACTCGGAGAAACTTTGAAAGCCTCGGCCCTTTTCTTTCTATGCATTTTTGTTGAATGGTCCTTACTCTTCCTATCATTTCAGGCTGAATACCCTCGTATGCTGAATCATTCTGCTGAACAGCTTTTTTATGATAAGGTGCCGTATGAGTAAATATGTTCTTTCCAATAATCGGTCTCCAATGATCTACTTTACAACCAGTAGCTATTTGAAGAGATTGAGTCAATTCAGGAATCATCTGTAGTTTAAAGTACTGAAGATTACGCTTTTGAGATAAAAATACTGATAAATTTAGCAAGTCAACAATCCCAGCACGTTCACCTATTCCGCACAATGTAGTATCAATGACAGATGCCCCTGAATCGATTGCAGCAAGAGCATTTGCCATGGCTAGTCCTAAATCATTATGAAGGTGAACTTCAATCTCACAAGGGAATGTCTCAACAGATTTCTTCACGATTGTCGCACACTGACTTGGTTCCCAAATTCCTACAGTGTCTGCTAAACTGATTCGGTCTGCTCCAGCTACATGTGCAACCTGTCCAATGTAGGCGATATCTTCCCATTCAGTTCGCGAAGCATCTTCAATAGTAAAACGGATTTTCATCCCTAAAGATTTTGCTTCTTCAATAGCTTGTTTCACTTGATTAATAACGTAATCTTTTGATCTATTGGTGTACTTTGTTTGTAAAGAAATGGGGTTAATAGACGCCCAGATTCCTATCCAATCGGCACCAGCACGATAAGCCGCATGAACTTCTTCTTTTTTTGCCCGAGCATGCATAAGTATTTCAGCGTACTTTGCAGAGGCTGCAACTTCTCGGCAAATCTCTTCTTCTTCTTCAGAAATACCCGGGTGTCCAACCTCGATAAGAGTTACTCCAAAATTCTCTAACATATGGAGTAAGGTAATTTTATCTTCCTTGGAGAAACGAATACCACATTGTTGTTCTCCTTCACGTAAGGTGGCATCCAATATTGTTATACCCTTGTTCATTCCTTTTTTCCTTCTTTCATTTCTATAAAGTTTAACGTTTGTTCAAATAGGCTATTACGATTCTTTTCATAAACAGCCCAGTGCGTTGCATCGGGGATTACAACTTCTTTTTTTTGTTTTGTACCTGTTAGTTTTGACATCATATTTCGGTCTGCAAACGTGTCATCTTCTCCATAAATGACAAGTACTGGAACGTTAATTTTAGATACATCATATAAAGGCTGATTTTTCCAAATATAAAACAAATCCTCTAGTGGACCAATTGGTCGACGAATAGTTTGATTATTTTTCTTACTCATAGGATCCGAATTGATAAATACTTGTTTTACGGCATCCATTGCTTCATTTGTAACGATTGTTTTCTTTCCCATCATTATATGCCAATGATGCATTCCTTTATCAAAGTCCACCATTTGATAGGCTGATGCTTCAGGATTAAATTGATTAGGTTGTAATGGATTTTCAAGAGATTTTGTCATCATAGGGAGTGTGAATCCATGCATATACCCATATAAAATAAGTTTATTAATATCTTGAGGATGGGATATTGCATAATTTCCAGCGACAACACCCCCATATGACCATCCTATTATATGAATCTTTTTCACATTTCTTTTCTTTTGGATCCACTTTACAACTGTTTCTAGATCCTTAGTTGCATCATTCAGATGAATAACCGGACGGTTTTGGGAAGGAGGATCTGACATTTCTTTAGGGCGAGAAGAATGACCAAACCCTCGAAAATCCATGGCCCAAGTATCATATCCTTTTTTGGCATACTCATCCATCCACGAATATTTTGGTACATCAAATGCTTGAGCTGTAGGTACACTAAATGGTTCTAAAAATAAGACAATTTCATCGGATTTATACTGTTTTTTATTATTTAAGCTTTTATGAAGCAAAAATAATTTTTCTTCTCCTTGCTGAATTTCTAATTCTTGTTTTACTACTTTAGGAGTCTGAGCATTTTGAGAAGTTTCTTTTATATTAGAACAACCAGACATAAGCATTATAAAAAAAATCCCTACTAAACTAATATGTGTCCATTTTATCTTCATTTAGAATGTCCCTTTCATTTCATAGAAATAATAGCTATTATTCCAGCCGCAATAATTAATCCGGCTGGTAAACCTTTTGTAAATAATACGGCAACAAGAGTCCCTAATAAGACACCTAACAATATCGTAGGATTCATAGATAGAATTCCTACACCCTTCCCTCCTATGTATGACACAGTGAAACCTGCAAGAATGGACCCTAATCCCATAGGGGAAGCAATTAATTTTACTACGTTTTCGTTTGTAATCTTCCCTGATGCAATTGGAATTAAAAAGAATAACATAAGAAAGAAAATACCAATTTGAAAAGAGTATTGTTGAATAAAATGTAATAAAGTTTTTTGTCCAACAGCAAGTAAAATTCCTAATAAGCATGCCGCACCAGCTAGTGCATAATCCTTTATAAGCAGAGCGAGCATTACAATTATTCCAAGTAACAAAAAAGGAAGCATAATCTTTTCTCTCATCTATAGTGTGGTATAGTCCCAACTACCATTTTCCGGTATAGAGACTTGTACCATATTCTGGGTTGCAAGGTTAATTTGAATTAAATTTGGACTTATTACAGGTCTTAACTCTTCTCGATTTATCATAAATTTAAATGCTTCAAAGCTTGCTAGAATGCCTACTATATTCGCAACGGGAGACAATACAGCCCATGGACGATCTTTTTGTACATAACTGCTTGCCCATTTCTCATCCGCGCCATATGTAACGGAATGAAGAGCACGTCCATCTTTTAATTCATGAATTTTATTTTGCATTTCTGGTGTTAGCTCTTGTTGATAAGACGGATATCCTAACGCAATTTCATAGGGCGTAGAGTTAGGAGTTAAAGACATGACACCACCTCTAAAAGGGGGGGTAACCGCAATCCAAATAGAAGGGATTCCTAGTTTCTGAGCTGTACGATGGATAATTACTCTCGCTACTAAATTGTCAGTTGCATCTATAATGACATCTGCATTCGTTAGAAGTTCTAATGCATTGTCCTCGGTAACAAATTCTTTTGTTATCTCTATTTGTAATAATGGATTAATGTCTTGCAAAACTTCTAAAGCGACCTCTGCTTTTTGCTGTCCTAATTTACTGATGGAACTTAGCATTTGTCGATTGATATTGCTTGCTTCAAATACATCTTGATCAATAACATGTAAAGAACCTACACCCATTCGTGCCAATTGAATGAGTGTAATTCCTCCTACTCCCCCTGCTCCAACTACAGTAACGCGAGCATTTTTTAATTTTTCTTGCTCCTCTACAGAAATGACGCCAATATTTCGCGTGAAACTTTCTTCATATATATTTTGTGTATTTTTATTTTTTGTTAACAAATTATTTTCCTCCTTACAGTGTTGTATAATCCCAACCATCTTTTGGTGCATTTTTTACTTGGACGGGGTTCTGGCTATTTACATCAATAACAATCCCTTTTGGAGCTCTCGCTAACGGTTCACGACCAGTTAACACTTGGATTGCTTCATGAAAGCTAAATAATGACAATAGATGGGCACGCATCGGCGTGATAATCCATCCTGCTTTTCCATCACAAAAATCTTGTGCCCACTCTTTTGGTGCCCCTTTTTCTACAGAATACCAAGCTCGACTTTTCTTTATATCCGCAATTTGTTGTCTTAATTCGTGATTTGTTAATTTGCCTCCTACAATAGATACATTCAATGCTTCCTCATAAGGAATTCCAGTTGGAAAAAATGTAGAAACAAATCCTCTTGTGGGAGGACTACCTGACATCCCCACACTTGGTATACCTAATTCTCTAGCAGTTCTATGTATAATAACTCTTGAAGGCATATCATCTACGGCTTCTACTACAATATCGTGCCCTTTTATAAGTTCGATTACATTATCTTCATCTACTCTTGTTTGTATAAAGTTTGTTGATATATAGGGATGTATATCTTTTACAACCTGTTCTGCAACTTTTGCTTTTGGTTCACCTATAACACTAGAAAGTGCTAACATTTGTCTGTTAATATTAGATATTTCAAATTCATCTGGATCAACGCCTGTAATATGCCCAATCCCCATCCGAGAGAAGAGAATTGCTTCATATCCACCTACACCCCCTAATCCAAAAATAATAATCTTCTTATTTCGAAGACATTCTTGTTCCTGTTCAGAATACACACCAATATTCTTCTTAACCATTTCCCAATAATATGAATCCATATCCATTTTGAAGTCTCCTTTATATGTAGTAACCATTTCAAAAAAATAATTCCTGTATATAAAAATAGCCTAGAAGTATGTCTTTTTTGTGTGCTATTTGTAAAAAAATAGAAAAATATTCAATTCTTATTTTTTTAACAAATGAATATCTCTCCATTTATCCCGCATTAATGGGCAGTAATACTCCCACCTCAAAATTCTACGAAAGCAAAGAAGTTAAGTGGGAGATACACTGCCCATAAAAGCCCGATTGGTTCAACTAATAATCAGTGGGAGATGGAGAAAACCCCCACTGATTAAAGTTTCACTTTATTAAAGAACTAAATAAATATAGCAATCTTTTTTTAGTTAACAGAAGATGTCTTCCGTTAACTTGTTAAACTTAATATATATAATAGATACTTTTTACGGAACACAATTGAAGAAAGAAGGATGATGATGGATTTTAAAACTTGGTTAAAAAATGAAGAAAACGAACGGAAATCGCACCGTTACGAAAAGAAAACGATTTTTGATATTTTGGGTGTTATGTATTGTAAGATGTTACAAATACGAAAATCCACATAAAAATAAAAAAAAACCATTAAATAGTTTTTTGTCATGCCCATTTTTAGTGTATTCATAGAGAATCAATAAAAATGCACTACCATATTACCTTTTAGTATGCTTAGCTTGATGACGATGTGTCGGGACCTCATCTAGAATAATTGTTAGAATTACCAGGATAAGAGGATATTTATCTAACCATATTTTCTATAAAAAACACGACCGCGTTTCCCCGCGGTCGTGTTTTTTATATTTAGGCTGTAATCCAAGCCTCGTCAGCTGGATTTTTACGCCATTCTTGTAATTTCTTTGTTTCAGCTTGTCCGATCATACCTTTTTCTGCTGCCACTTCAGTTAATGCACTGTAGTCGCTTAGAGAATATGATGCCACGTTTGCTGCTGCTAGTTTTTCTTTTCCTGCTTCAAGCTCATACGTGAAGATTGATACGATTCCTAATACTTCACAGCCAGCTTCGCGAAGTGCTTCTACACAAGTAATTGCACTGCCGCCAGTTGAAATTAAGTCCTCTACTACTACTACTTTTTGACCTTTTTCTGCTTTTCCTTCAATCTGGTTCCCTTTACCATGACCTTTTGCTTTACTACGTACATAGCACATTGGTAAATCCATACGATCACTTACCCATGCAGCGTGCGCAATACCAGCAGTTGCTGTTCCTGCAATAACTTCTACAGTTGGGAAGTGTTCTTCGATTAACTTCTCTAATCCTGCCGCAATCGCTTGGCGTACTTTTGGGTATGATAACGTTAAACGATTATCACAATAAATTGGTGATTTCATACCAGAAGACCATGTAAATGGATCATTTGGTTGTAAAAATACTGCGCCAATTTCTAATAGATGAGATGCGATTTCTTTTTTCATATTGTTACACCTTCCCACTGTTGTTTTACGGTTTTATACGCTTCAAGCGGATTTTCTGCCTTTGTAATACTACGTCCCACTACAATGTAACTTGAACCAAGTTCACGTGCACGCTTTGGCGTTGCTACGCGTACTTGATCATTAACATCATCGCTTGCAAGACGAATCCCCGGTGTTACTGTTACAAATGCAGGTCCGCATACTTCACGTAACTTTGGTACTTCTAGTGTCGAACATACAACACCATCAAGTCCACTTTCTTTCGTTAATTTTGCATAATGAGCAACCGCTTCTTCTAACGCTTTCTCAATACCAATCTCTTTTTTCATCATAGCTTCCGAAGTGCTTGTTAGTTGTGTAACTGCAATACAAATCGGTCTCTCTTTTCCTTCTTGCTTACCTTCCACTAATCCCTCAACCGCAGCTTTCATCATGCTGCTTCCCCCAGCAGCATGAACATTTACCATATCAACATCTAGACTAGCTAGGCTGCGCATAGCGCTTTTTACTGTATTCGGAATATCATGGAGCTTTAAATCTAGAAAAATTTGATGCCCTTTTTCTTTTAAGTACGTAATGATAGCAGGTCCCTCTTTATAGAATAGCTCCATACCAACTTTGACAAATAACTGTTCCCCTTCAAAGTGGCTTAAAAACTGTTCTACCTCTGCCTTACCTGGAAAATCCAGTGCAACGATTAAAGACTGTGACATGTTTATTTCCAGCTCCTTCCCTGACATTCCGAAATGTGATCAAATCCTAATTCATCTAATAACGCTGGTAATTCTTCAATAATTGTTGGACATACGAACGGATCAACAAAGTTCGCTGTACCAACTGCAACTGCGCTTGCACCAGCGTAAAAGAACTCAATTACATCTTCTGCTGATTCAATACCGCCCATTCCGATAATGGGAATGTTAACCGCTTGACTCACTTCATGTACCATACGAATCGCCACTGGCTTAATTGCAGGTCCTGATAGTCCGCCTGTACGGTTTGCTAAAATGGGTTTTGCTGTTTTTAAATCTAGACGCATACCAAGCAATGTATTAATCATCGTTAATCCGTCTGCACCTGCATTTTCAATTGCCTTCGCAATCTCTACAATGTTTGCCACGTTCGGTGACAATTTCACATATACCGGCACTTCAGAAACCTCTTTTACTCGCTTCGTTAAATCAGCAGCAATTTCTGGGACAGTACCAAAAGCTATACCACCCGTTTTTACGTTTGGACAAGAAATATTTAATTCTAGCGCATGAACATTCGGTGCTTTTGAAATTTCCTTTGCAACTGCTACATAATCCTCAGCTTGTGAACCTGCAACGTTCGCAATAATCGGAAGATCGAATTGCTCTAGCCATGGTAATTCAGAAGTCATTACCTTTTCTAGCCCAGGGTTTTGAAGCCCGATTGCATTTAGCATTCCGCCTGGTGTTTCAGCAACACGAGGCGTTGGATTTCCATAACGAGGTTGTTCTGTCGTTGCTTTAATCATGATTGATCCAAGTACGCTTAAATCATAAAATTGCGCATACTCACGACCAAACCCGAAGCAACCAGAAGCTGGGATGATTGGATTTTTCAACGATAATCCTGGTAATTCAACTTGCAATCTGTTCATAGTACAACCTCCCCGATTGGAAATACTGGCCCGTCGCTACACACCTTCTTGTAAGAATGTCCGCTTGGATCTTCTTGCAAGTGACATACACATGCGAAACATGCTCCAATACCACAGCCCATACGTTCTTCTAGTGAAATGTAGGCTTTTTTCTCTTTATAACGACCTTCTAATGCACGTAGCATTGCCAAAGGTCCACATGAGTATAAAATGTCAAAGTCGATTCCATAAGCATCAATCACATCTGTTACAAATCCCTTTGTACCATGTGTACCATCAACTGTTGCCACATACGTATCGCCAAGCTCTGCAAATTTCTCTTCGTAGAAAACAACATCTTTTGTTTGGAAACCTAAGATGTGAATGACACGTACACCCTTTGCAACAAGACGCTGTGATAACTCATAAAGTGGTGGTACACCAATCCCTCCACCTACTAATAGAGCTGTTTGCCCAGCTTCCGCTTCTTCTACAGGAAAACCATGGCCTAATGGTCCTAATACATCTACAATTTCACCTTGTTTTCTCTTTGCTAGTGTTTTTGTTCCTTGTCCTTCCGCACGATATAGCATTGTAAATTCGTTCTTGTCTTGATCGACATTACAAATACTAATTGGGCGGCGCAGAAGGGGCGTAATGCCCTCTGCTACCTTAATGTGTACAAACTGCCCTGGTTCGTTCATTTGCTGTACAAGATCACCTTGAAGCACTAATTCATAAATATTTTTTGCGATTTCTGTTTGGTTAACGACGATCATATTTTGCTTTTGCATCATGCATGTACCACCTCGTGACGCTGCGCTGGCGCGATTTCTTTCATTGCGTGAGCTGAGAATGTCATGGATTCTAGTACTCTTAAAATTGCTCTTGTTGTATCAAGTGAAGTTAAGCAAGCCACACCATTTTCTACTGATTCACGGCGAATGCGGAAACCATCACGCGCTGGTTGTTTTCCTTTTGTTAACGTATTGATTACAAACTGTGCTTTCCCTTGACGGATAATATCAAGTAAGTTGTAGTCTTCAGAATCAATTTTGTTTACAACTTGCACCGGAATGTTTTTCTCTGTTAACGATTGTGCTGTTCCTGCTGTTGCTAATAAGTTATAGCCGATTTCATGGAAGCGTTTTGCAATTTCCATTGCTTCTTCTTTATCTTTATCCGCCACAGTAATGATTACTGATCCGTGCGTTGGAATGTTAATTCCAGAAGCAACAAGTCCTTTATATAGTGCTTTTTCAAGCGTTAAGTCTTTCCCCATTACTTCCCCTGTTGATTTCATTTCAGGCCCTAATGTTGTATCAACTGAACGTAGTTTCGCAAATGAGAATACTGGAGCTTTTACATACACTTCATTCTCTTCTGAGCGATAGCCAGTTTCATATCCTTGTTCTACAAGATTTTGACCTAAAATAACTTTCGTTGCGATATTCGCCATCGGTACGCCTGTAATTTTACTTAAGAATGGTACTGTACGGCTCGCACGTGGGTTTACTTCAATTACATACACTTCGTCTTTGAATACTACAAACTGGATATTCAGTAATCCAACAATGTTTAATCCTCTTCCAAGTGCAATTGTATTTTCGATAATTTGTTCTTTCAGTTTTGCAGATAAGCTTTGCGGTGGGTATACTCCAATTGAGTCACCAGAGTGAACTCCAGCGCGTTCAATATGTTCCATAATACCTGGAATGAATACATTTTCACCGTCTGAAATTGCATCTACTTCAATTTCTTTACCAACCATATAGCGGTCAATTAATACTGGATGATCCGCATGAACTTTAACCGCATTTTTCATGTAATGCAGTAGTTCTTCTTGACGATATACGATTTCCATCGCACGCCCACCAAGTACGTAAGATGGTCTTACTAATACTGGGTAACCAATTTCTTCAGCGATTGCTACCGCTTGTTCTACAGTCGTTGCTGTTTTACCAACTGGTTGCGGGATACCAAGCTGTGTTAAAGCTGCTTCAAATTTATCACGATCTTCTGCACGGTCTAAATCTTCAAGTGATGTTCCTAAAATTTTCACACCGTGTTCTTCTAATTTAGCAGCTAAGTTAATTGCCGTTTGTCCACCGAACTGAACGATAACACCTTCTGGCTTCTCTAAATCAATGATGTGCATTACATCTTCGATTGTTAATGGTTCAAAGTATAATTTGTCAGAAATACTGAAGTCTGTTGAAACTGTTTCTGGGTTATTATTAATAATAATTGCTTCATATCCGGCTTCTTTAATTGCCCATACAGAGTGAACTGTTGCATAGTCAAACTCAACACCTTGACCGATGCGGATTGGACCAGATCCAAGTACAACTACGCTTTTACGATCTGTAACGATCGATTCATTTTCATCTCCATATGTGCTGTAGTAGTAAGGTGTTGCAGATTCGAATTCTGCCGCACAAGTATCTACCATTTTGAATACTGGCGTCATGCTATTTTCTTTACGCACATCATAAATTTCACGTTCTGTTTTACCCCAAGCAGCTGCGATGTAATGATCACTGAAGCCCATTTCTTTTGCTTCTTGTAATACTTCCATATTTCCTACATTCGCTTTTACTTCGCGTTCCATGTTTACGATGTTTTCGACTTTTTGTAAGAAGAAGAAGTCCATTTCACACCATGCGTTGATTTCTTCTTTCGTTACACCTTGACGGATCGCTTCTGCTACAACAAACAGGCGCTCATCATCTGCTTTTATAATACGTTTTTTCATCGTTTCTTTATCAAGTTCTTTTAAATGATCTAGTTCTAGGTGATAAATACCAAGCTCTAGAGAACGAACTGCTTTTAGTAATGATTCTTCTAGGTTACGTCCGATAGACATAACTTCACCAGTTGCCTTCATCTGTGTACCAAGCGTTCTGTTTGCTGATTCAAACTTATCAAATGGCCAACGTGGAATTTTAGAAACAACATAGTCTAGTGCTGGTTCGAAACATGCATATGTTTTTTGTGTTACTGGGTTTACAATTTCATCTAATGTTAAGCCGACTGCAATTTTCGCTGCTAACTTCGCAATTGGATATCCTGTTGCTTTAGATGCTAGTGCAGATGAACGACTTACACGTGGATTTACTTCGATTACATAATATTGGAAGCTATATGGATCAAGTGCAAGCTGAACGTTACATCCACCTTCAATTCCTAACGCACGAATAATTCGTAATGAAGTGTTACGTAACATTTGATACTCACGGTCACTTAATGTTTGGCTCGGCGCTACAACGATAGAATCACCTGTGTGAACCCCAACTGGATCGATATTTTCCATGTTACATACTACGATGGCATTGTCGTTTGAATCACGCATTACTTCGTATTCGATTTCTTTACAACCAGCAATACTCTTTTCTAATAAACATTGCGTTACCGGGCTATGTTTTAAACCACTTGTTACGGTTTCAATTAATTCTTTTTCATTGTGGCAAATACCGCCGCCTGTTCCGCCAAGTGTAAATGCTGGGCGAACGATCACCGGATACCCAATTTCTTTTACAAATTCATATGCTTCATCAAGCGTATGAATGATTTCACTTGGTGGTGTTGGTTCATTTAACTCTTGCATTAATGTACGGAATAGATCACGATCTTCCGCTTGCTCAATTGCTGATAATTTTGTTCCTAAAATTTCAACTCCACACTCGTCAAGCACACCTGATTTCGCAAGTTCAACAGCCATGTTTAAGCCCGTTTGACCACCTAATGTTGGTAAGATTGCATCTGGACGTTCTTTACGAATAATACGGCTTACAAATTCTAATGTTAATGGTTCAATATATACTTTATCTGCTGTTGCAGTATCTGTCATAATTGTTGCTGGGTTAGAGTTAACAAGGATTACTTTGTAACCTTCCTCTTTAAGAGATTGACAAGCTTGTGTACCAGAGTAGTCAAATTCCGCTGCTTGCCCAATTACAATTGGTCCTGATCCGATTACTAAAATTGTGTTAATGTCTAAGCGTTTTGGCATAACTCTTCCCCTTCTTTCTTGAAGTTTTCAATCATTGTTAAGAAATCTTCGAATAAATCATTTGCATCTTCTGGTCCCGCTGAAGCTTCTGGATGATATTGCACTGTAAATGCTGGGAACTTCTTATGACGAAGTCCTTCTACAGTTCCATCATTTAAAGCTACATGCGTAATTTCAAGATCTGTATTTTCAACTGACGCTTCTTCTACTGCGTAACCATGGTTTTGAGAAGTAATTGCTACTTTTCCAGTTGCAAGATGTTTTACTGGATGATTTAAACCACGGTGACCGAATTTTAACTTACTTGTATTCGCACCAGATGCTAGAGCAAACAATTGATGTCCAAGGCAAATCCCGAATAAAGGTACTTTTCCGATGATTTCTTTTAACATTTCAATTGCTTCTGGTACATCTTTTGGATCACCAGGTCCATTACTTAACATAATTCCGTCTGGACTAAGGCGTAAAATTTCTTCCGCTGTTGTATTGTAAGGTACAACGATTACATCACAATCACGTTTATTTAGCTCGCGCAAAATACCGTGCTTCATTCCGAAGTCTACAAGTACAACACGATGGCCACGGCCTGGACTTGGATATGGATCTTTTGTTGATACGCGTTTCACATGATCTGTAAAGACTGTCGCTTTTAATTGGCTAACGATGTACTCTACATCCGCATCCATGTTGCAAAGACGCCCGCGCAGTGTTCCATATTGACGAATTTTTCGCGTTAATTTTCTTGTATCAATTCCTGCGAGTCCGGGAATATTTCTTTCTTTTAAGTAATCATCTAACGAAATTTCATTACGGAAGTTAGATGGGTGATCACAAATTTCGTTTACTATTAAACCATTTACAGATGGATGAATTGATTCGAAATCATCACGGTTAATGCCATAGTTTCCGATTAATGGGTACGTAAATGTTACAATTTGACCGCAGTATGATGGATCAGATAATGTTTCTTGATATCCAGTCATTCCTGTTGTAAATACAACCTCACCTGACTTTTCGATCTCTCCTCCGAAACCTTTTCCAATTAATACTGTTCCATCTTCTAAGATAAGCTGTCTTTTCATACTAATGCACTCTCCTTTTGCCATGCGATCTTACCGCCAACTATTGTCATAACCGGCCATCCTTGACACTTCCAGCCTGCAAACGGCGTATTTTTTCCTTTTGATAAGAATGTTGTTGGATCAATTTCTTCTTCTTGTTCTAAATCGATAATTGTAATATCTGCCGCTCTTCCTTCCTGCAAGCGACCTGCTTCTAAACCAAATGTATCAGCTGGTTTTTCTGTTAAGAATTGAATCAATTGTTCTAATGTGATAATCCCCTTTTTCACAAGGTTTGTATATAGTAATGGGAATGCTGTTTCAAAACCAGTAATTCCAAATGGTGCTCTTTCAATACCTTGTGCTTTTTCTTCTGCTGCATGCGGTGCATGATCTGTTGCGATTATATCGATTGTTCCATCTAATAATCCTTCAATTAAGGCTTCGTGATCTTCTTTTCCTCGAAGCGGTGGATTCATTTTAAAGTTTGGATCAACACCTGGGATATCATCTTCACATAATACTAAGTGGTGCGGTGTTACTTCTGCTGTCACTTTAATTCCAGCACGTTTTGCATCACGAATCACTCGTACAGATCCTTTTGTACTTACGTGACATACGTGATAGTGGCAATCTGCCGCTTCCGCAAGTAATATGTCCCGGGCAATATGTACAGATTCACATACTGATGGGATACCGTTTAATCCGTGTTCCTTAGAAAACTTCCCTTCATGTACACAACCTTTATTAATTAGTGTATTTTCTTCACAGTGTGCAACGACTGCCATATTTAATTTTGCTGCACGTTTCATAGCAGCTAGCATCATGCTTGCATCTTGTACGCCTACTCCATCATCAGTAAACGCGAATGCTCCAAGTTCTTTTAATGTTTCAAAGTCTGTCATTTCAGAACCTGCTTGACGTACTGTAATTGCGCCATATGGCAGTACATTTACATGTGCTTTTTCTTTAATTCGTTTTTGTAAGTCTTCCATATGTTCTTTACTGTCTGGTACTGGGCGTGTATTTGGCATTGCGCAAATTGTTGTAAATCCACCTTTTGCTGCTGCAAGCGTACC
Organism: Bacillus sp. 105MF; assembly: GCF_000374885.1. Classification (NCBI taxonomy): domain Bacteria; kingdom Bacillati; phylum Bacillota; class Bacilli; order Caryophanales; family Bacillaceae; genus Bacillus; species Bacillus sp. 105MF. The sequence goes on from NZ_KB895567.1 coordinate 160,273, forward strand.
TGTTTCAATTGTTTCTTTATGTTCACCACCTGGTTCGCGAAGATGAACGTGTACATCTACTAGTCCAGGTGCGATTAATTTTCCATTTACATCGATTACTTCAACATTATCTGCCGTAATATTTTCTGCTACTTTCGCAATTTTACCGTCTTGTACAAGAAGATCTGTTGCTACAATTTTTCCTTCTTCATTTAGATAACGTCCATTTTTAAACAAATAATTCATGTTTCATTCCTCCTAATACATTTGGTAATGCGCGTTTTAGTACAGCCATTCTTACGTAAACTCCGTTTTCCATCTGTTTGAAAATGCGGGAACGCTCACACTCAACGAGTTCGCTCGCAATTTCTACATCGCGGTTTATAGGAGCTGGATGCATAATAATGCTTCCTTGTTTCATACGTTTTTCTCGTTCAATTGTTAATCCGTGCTGTTCATGATACTCTTTCATGATGTCTGTTTCATAATGGTCATGACGCTCATGTTGCACACGAAGTAACATCATCACATCAACTTCTGGAACAAGTTCATCTAAACTTCTGTATGTTCCGAATGTGTTAGTTTCATCTTTCCACTCTTCTGGGCTAGCAAAGTAAATTGTTGCTCCTAGTTTCGTTAATGCTTCAGCATTAGAGCGGGCTACTCGGCTATGGCGGATATCTCCAACAATTGCAATCTTTAATCCTTCGAAGCTTCCAAACTCTTGTTTAATTGTTAAAAGGTCTAGCAAGCATTGTGTTGGATGATTTCCACATCCATCTCCAGCATTTAGGATTGGAATATTTACTTTATCTTTTAGCTCATCGAAGTAGCGATCTTGCTGATGGCGGATGACTACTGCTTTTGTTCCGATTGATTCTAGTGTTCTTATCGTATCGTATAATGTTTCTCCTTTTTGTACGCTAGAAGAATCTGCTGAGAAGTTTAATACGTCTAGTCCTAATCTCTTCTCGGCAACTTCGAAGCTAAACTTTGTTCTCGTACTATTTTCGAAAAATAAGTTCGCTACAAACGTTTGCTCTGTTGTTTTTTTACTTCTTCCATTTGCGAAATCTTCTGCGTCTTTTAGGATTTCCGAAATCTCTTCTTTCGATAATTCACTCATCGTTAACAAATGGCTCATTGTCATCCCTCATCTTTCTGATTTTTATGATAACACTTTTGTATTTATATAACAACGATTGCATAAAAATACCCTAATCGTATGAGACTAGGGTGCGAGAAAAAAGCCACCCTTTTCGGTCTCACAGGACTGAATTAAAAGGTTGTTTTTATGAAGCAATCTGCTTAGATTGTTGTTTCTGTTTCATTTCAGGTAACAGTAGATTTAACAGTACGCCAACGATTGCTGCAAGCGCCATTCCTTCTACTTGGAATGATTCTCCGACACGAAGTACCGCGCCACCAATACCGATTACCAGAATCACTGATGCAATCATTAAGTTTCGTTTGTCGCTTAAGTCTGTTTTATCATCTACCATCATGCGTAAACCGCTTGATGCGATTACTCCAAAGAGTAAGATTGATACGCCCCCCATAACTGGTGTTGGAATCGAGTGAATCAGTGCGGAAATCTTACCAATAAATCCGAACATAATCGCGAAGACTGCTGATCCGATGAATAAGTATACACTGTAAGCTCTCGTAATTGCCAGCACACCTATGTTTTCACCGTATGTTGTATTTGGTGGTCCACCAATTACTGATGCGATTAATGTCGCTACACCATCTCCAAAAATCGAGCGATGTAAACCTGGTTTTTCAATTAAATCTCGCTTAATAACATTTCCAAGTACGATTTGATGCCCGATATGTTCTGAAATTGTTACAAGTGCTACTGGCACCATTAAGAGTACAATCTTCCATGAAAACTCTGGCGTGTAAGTTACAAATGGTACGACAAAGTCTGGTACATCAAACCATTTCGCCTCAGCTACTGGCTTTAAGTCCACCAATCCTTGGAAGTAAGCGAAGATATATCCTCCGATAATCCCTAATAGAACTGGTATGATGCTGAAAAATCCTCTTCCGAATATAGAGCAAATGATTGTAATTGCTAGCGTTACTAATGCTACTGAGAAGTGTGTAACACTATACTTGCCACCTGCATCATTCATTGCCATATTCACTGCTGTGTGTGCTAATGCTAATCCGATAACCATTACAACTGGACCAACGACAATTGGTGGGAGTAACTTCATAATCCATGCTGATCCCGATTTCTTAATTCCAAGTGAAATTAAGATGTATACAAGTCCTGCTAGTAAACCACCAAGCATTGCTGCTCCTGGTCCTCCTGCTGTCTTCGCCGTAATAATCGGTGCGATAAACGCGAATGATGAGCCTAGATATGCTGGCACTTGACCTTTTGTTATAAGAATAAACGCGAGTGTTCCTAATCCACTGGAGATTAAAGCTACTGATGGATTCAATCCTGTTAAAAACGGAACAAGCACTGTTGATCCAAACATCGCGAACAAATGTTGTATACTTAAAAATAACCATTTTCCGGGTTTCGGTACTTCATGAATGTCTAACACTGGCTTTTGCTCCATTGTTATATCCTCCTTCAGTTTAAAACTTTGCAATAAAAAAACTCTTTGCGCCCTATGCACAAAGAGTCCTATACTTTCGTATGTCAAATTTGACATACGAAAGTCAAGACCCTTTGGCAGCCTCACAGGACTACATTTAAAAGGGCTTTACTTATCGTATATACTTACTCGATCTTGCTGATCCGTCTCTTGCAAATCAACTTCAATACGTTCTTCACTTGATGTTGGAATGTTCTTCCCTACATAATCAGCGCGAATTGGTAATTCACGATGACCTCTGTCTACAAGAACAGCTAATTGGATTTGTGATGGTCTACCTAAATCCATAAGAGCATCCATTGCTGCTCGAACCGTTCTTCCTGTATACAATACATCATCCACAAGAATAACTTTTTTCTTCGTAATGTCCACAGGAATATCTGAACCTTTTACAAGCGGTTCTTTATTTTTTGATTGCAATGTTAAATCATCACGATATAGCGTAATGTCTAACTCGCCTACTTCTATTTCTTTTCCTTCAATTTGACCAATTCGTTCTGCTAAACGCTGTGCAATAAAAATCCCACGTGTTTTAATTCCGACAAGAACACAATTATCGACACCTTTATTACGTTCCACAATTTCATGACTGATGCGTGTTAAAGCGCGGCGAATCATTTGGTCATCTAAAACGACAGCTTTTTCTTGCATGCTCTACACCTCCAAGCTTTTTTCTTGCGTGAGAGGAATGGTATAAAAAAAGTCCTCTCAGCGTGTGCGAGAGGACTTTTGAAAAAAGGGTACAAGTACACCCTAAGTATTTCAAACCGTTACCTTCTCAACCTCACGGGGCTGTGTTAAAGGATCATTATTCAACTGTTGCTAGTATCGCAGGTTTTAATCGTTTTGTCAATACTATTTCCGTAAAACATTTAAAACTTCTTCAAATACTGCTGGAACTGGCGCCTCAAACTCGATATATTCGCCTGTACGAGGATGATCAAACCCTAAAATCCCCGCATGAAGCGCTTGTCCATTTATATCTAATGTTTTTTTCGGACCATATTTCGGATCTCCCGCAAGCGGGTATCCAATATATTTCATATGAACACGAATTTGGTGCGTACGGCCGGTTTCTAAACGACACTCTACAAGTGTAAAGTCTTTAAATCGTTCTAACACCTGAAAATGCGTAACAGCATGCTTCCCATTTTCATCAACCGTCATACTTTGGCGGTCCTTTTTATCACGGCCAATTGGAGCATCAATTGTCCCTTTATCATGTGGAATTACACCATGGACGATTGCTTTATATCGTCTTGTTACTGTTTTTGCCACAAGCTGATTTACAAGAGATTCATGTGCCATATCATTTTTAGCAACCATCAATAAGCCAGATGTATCTTTATCAATACGATGTACAATCCCTGGACGCATTACACCGTTAATACCTGATAAATCTGTACAATGATGCATTAACCCATTTACAAGTGTACCACTTGTATGTCCAGGAGCTGGATGCACAACCATGCCACGTGGCTTATTCACAACAAGCACATCTGCATCTTCATAATAAATTTCTAAATTCATGTCTTCTGGCAAAATATCAAGCTCTTCTGGATCTGGAATTGCTACTGCAATTTCATCATTTACTTTTACTTTATAATTTCCTTTAATGTCGTTTCCATTTACGGTTACAACGCCATCTTTAATCCACTGTTGTACTTGTGAACGTGACCATTCATTGTTCACTCCCGCGAGAAACTTATCAATCCGTTCGCTCATTTGTTCTTCTGTAACTGTTACTTGTACTACTTCGCTCATTCAATTACTCCTTCATTTTCTTTCCTTCTAATAATGTTTGAATAATAATCAATACAACCCCAATACATAAAGCTGAGTCAGCTATGTTAAATACCGGATAGTTGTATGAAAAAATATACACGTGAATGAAATCCACCACTTCTTGTCTAAATACACGATCAATAAAGTTGCCAATTGCTCCGCCTAAAATAAGACCTAATGAAATCCCTAGGAGCCTATCTGTTTTTGCATACTTTTTCATATAAAATACGATAAATCCTACAAAAACAACTGTAATAATATAGAAGAACCACATTTTGTTTTCTAAAATGCCCCAGGCAGCTCCTCTATTCCGATGTGATGTTATGTATAATACATTATCGATAATCGGGATACTTGTACCTAATTCCATGTTTTTTACAATTAACCATTTCGATACTTGATCGATGGTAATGACAAATAACGCTATTAAATAATATATCATTTTCATTTCCCCCACAAAGACAGTGTACCTCAAAATTTTAGCATAGCTACGGTCTTTTCACAATGAACCTTTACGGAAGAATAAAATAAAATAAAAAAAGGTAATATAATATCGTTGTGCCTCTTAGACATTTACCTTCTCATATAAAAATTCATGAATTGTACGAGCTGTTGGCATCATTTTCATTTGCTTTACAGGAATGTATTTCCCAGTTTCCTCACAAATACCATACATATCGATTTCCATTTTAAATAATGCTCGTTCCACATCTTTTAAATCTTCTCTTATATCATGTAAAAATAATTTCTTTTTTCCATCTTCCTTCGATTCATAGCCTAATTCCAGTCCGAATTCTACATAATAAGTTTCTATCGCTTCTTTTGCCAGTCGTTCCTGTAGTTCTTTTTTCATCAATTGTAATTCTTCTTTGATTTCCATATAGATTTCATTCACGTGTACATCCCTCCCGGCTGCAATGTACCGTTAGTGTGTCCGAAATTTTCTCGCTTACCGCTCACACATTTTTCCTTCATAGGAAAGTGCTTAAAAGTTACTTCCTCCTGCCCAACAGAAAAACTTTAAGCAGTCGAACTTTTCATACATCTGTCACATGTTAAGAAGAATCCTTACTAAATACAAAAACTGACTACCGTAATAGCAGTCAGTTTTTATCACATCATTATTTTACATAATTTTCTTTTACTACTGTTGCACAACGCTCACATAATGTTTCATGTTCAGCGTCTTTACCAATTGTTTCAGAAACAACCCAGCAACGTTCACATGTTTCACCAGTTGCCTGCGCTACAACAACAGCTGTATGCTCATATTTTGGTGCACCCGCTGGAGCTTCTTCCATTGTTCCACCAAGTTTATACTCAGAGACAATAAATAATTGTTTTAAATCTTCACTAATAGACTCTAACATTTGTTTCATTTCTGCAGTTGGATATAGGGTAATACTCGCATTTAATGACTTACCGATTACTTTTTCATTACGAGCCACTTCTAAAGCTTTTAATACGTCATCTCGAAGTGTCATAAATGCATCCCATTTTGTTTTTAACGCTTCCGCACCCTCTACTTCTACAGCTTCTGGCATATCGGTTAGCTGAACGCTTTCCTCTACAACACCAGGAACATATGGCCATACTTCATCAGCTGTATGAGGTAAGATTGGTGTTACAAGTTTTGTTAATGCAACAAGAACATCGTAAAGTACTGTTTGAATCGCACGACGGTCATGATGATTTGCTGCTTCAATGTATAAAATGTCTTTTGCAAAGTCTAAATAGAATGAGCTTAAATCAATTGTGCAGAAGTTATGAATTGCATGATATACTGCCGCAAAGTCATATGTTTCATATGCTTCTTTTACTTTTGTAATTAAGTCATTTAATTTCACTAGCATGTAGCGATCTACTTCACGTAATTCAGCTTTCGCTACTATATCTTGACTTGGATTAAAGTTAGCTAAGTTTCCTAATAAGAAACGGAATGTGTTACGGATTTTACGATATACTTCTGCAACTTGTTTTAAAATATCATCTGAAATACGCACATCAGATTGGTAGTCAACAGAAGATACCCATAAACGTAAAATATCTCCACCTAATTGATCCATGATTTTCTTCGGTACAACAATGTTCCCGATAGATTTACTCATTTTACGACCTTCACCGTCTAATACGAATCCATGACTCAACACACCTTTGTATGGTGCTTTACCTGTTACTGCAACTGCTGTTGATAATGAAGAGTTAAACCAGCCACGGTATTGGTCAGATCCCTCTAAGTATAAATCAGCTGGACGTTGTAAGTCTTCGCGCTCTTCTAGGACAGCTTGGTGAGAAGAACCTGAATCAAACCATACGTCCATAATGTCTGTTTCTTTACGGAATTCGCCATTCGGACTAGATGGATGTGTAAATCCTTCTGGTAATAAATCTTTCGCTTCACGTTCGAACCATACGTTAGAACCGTTCTCACGGAATAGATCTGCTACGTGATTGATTGTTTCATCTGTAATAATTGGATCGCCATTCTCTGCATAGAAGACAGGAATCGGTACACCCCATGCACGTTGACGAGAAATACACCAATCACCACGGTCACGAACCATATTATGAAGACGTGTTTCACCCCATGCTGGTACCCATTTCGTTTCTTCAACAGCTTGTAATAACTCCTTGCGGAACGCTTCAATAGATGCAAACCATTGCGCTGTCGCACGGAAGATAATTGGTTTTTTCGTTCTCCAGTCATGTGGATAAGAATGCGTAATAAATGTTAATTTTAATAACGCGCCAACTTCTTCTAATTTTTCCGTAATTGGCTTATTAGCTTTATCATAGAATAGACCTTCAAATCCAGGTGCTTCACTTGTTAATACACCTTTATCATCAACTGGGCAAAGAACTTCTAATCCATATTGTTTCCCAACAAGGAAATCGTCTTCCCCATGTCCAGGTGCTGTATGTACACAACCTGTACCAGCATCTGTTGTAACGTGCTCACCAAGCATAACTAAAGAATCACGCTCATAGAATGGATGCTTCGCAACTGTATACTCAAGTTCGCTACCTTTAACTGTTTTCACAACTTCAGCATTTTCCCACTCTAACGTTTTAGAAACTGTGTCAAATAGTTCAGAAGCAATAATATATTTTTCATCATTTACTTTCACAATGCTGTATTCAAGTTCTGGATGAACAGAAATACCTAAGTTGGCTGGTAATGTCCAAGGTGTTGTTGTCCAAATGATAAATTTCTCGTCGCCCTCTAATACGTCTTTTCCGTCTTTTACAGGGAATGCCACATAAATAGATGCTGACTTTTTATCATTGTATTCAATTTCAGCTTCAGCTAAAGCGGATTCACTTGTTGGAGACCAATAAACTGGTTTTTGTCCTTTATAGATATAACCTTTTTTCGCCATTTCACCAAATACTTTAATTTGCTGCGCTTCATAAGCTGGCTCTAAGGTAATATATGGGCGATCCCAATCAGCACGCACACCAAGACGTTTAAACTGTTCACGTTGGCGATTCACTTGTTCGTATGCATACTCTGCACATAATTTACGGAATTCTGCAACCGTCATTTCTTTACGTTTTACACCTTTATTTGTTAAAGCTTGTTCAATTGGTAAACCGTGTGTATCCCATCCTGGTACATATGGTGCACAGTATCCAGTCATTGATTTGTAACGAACAATAAAATCTTTTAATACTTTATTTAACGCATGTCCCATATGAATGTCACCATTCGCATATGGAGGACCATCATGCAGTACAAATAAAGGACGACCTTTTGTATGTTCTTGTACCTTTTCATAAATGTTCATCTCAGCCCATTTTTCTTGCATTGCAGGCTCACGCTTTGGTAAATTCCCACGCATTGGGAATTCTGTTTTCGGCATTAGTAATGTATTTTTATACTCCACGCTTAATTCCTCCTCGAATGTATAAAAGAAAGACCCTAAAAAATGGAATAAAAAAGAGACTTTCTCATCCCTAAAAAAGGGACGAGAAAGTCTCCCGCGGTACCACCCTAGTAGACCGTACACGTATGCACAAAGTCCTCTTTATATTCTTAACGCGAATATACGCCTACGCTTACTTTTTTGTTCAGCGCGGAACTCCAGGGTGATATTCCCATTTATCTCCTTATCCTGAGCTTACACCGTCCTCAGTTCGCTATATAAGGTATGAAAAAGGTACTTATCCCTATCTTCGTTTTTCTTAATAAATATGTTGTTTAAAATTATATGTAATAATGAGAAAAACGTCAAGCTTACACTGTTTCTTCTTTCTTTAATAGCTCGTCCACTTCTTCTTCTAGCTCAATTAATTTGTCCCAATCATCGTTGTTTAACATTTCAAGCTGTGCTTCTAATAACATACGGAAACGCGTACGGAATACTTTCGCTTGTTTCTTTAGCTCTTCAATATCAAATGCAACTTTTCTTGATTTTACTAAAGCTTCATTAATGATACGATCTGCATTCTTTTCTGCTTCACGTACAATTAATTTTGCTTCTTTTTGTGCATTACGCTTTACTTCTTCCGCCGCTTCTTGTGCAACAACGATAGACTTATTTAGCGTGTCTTCAATGTTAGAAAAATGATCTAATTTACCTTCTAGTTGAGCAACTTTTTCTTCTAATGCTTTTTTCTCGCGAATGACCAATTCATAATCTTTGATGATCTGATCAAGAAACTCATTTACTTGATCCTCATCATAGCCACGGAATCCGCGACCAAATTCTTTGTTATGAATATCTAATGGTGTTAACGGCACAAACGCCACCTCCAAGTAGTTATCTGAATTTTCCTCTTTTAATTATATCTTTTCTTCGACAAAATAAGGGATTTTCCTTCTAAAAAACCAATCATTTTAGTATACCATACAAAACTCGCCATTTGTCGCGTTTCGTTTTTCCTTCTACAGAAAATAATTTACTCCGGCCATATCCCCTAATTGAAAAAACATCACCCGGAAAACACTCATATGCAGTTTGTTCAACAGTTTTCCAGTTCACTTTCACAAGACCGTTTTTTATAAGCGGTTGTACTTTTTGCCGTGATAGATGAAGCATTTCAGCTAGCAGGACATCTAATCGAAGGGATGAAACAGTTCCAGACTGCTCTTTCCATTCTTCTTGCAATCGTAATACTTTGTCTGCTTGTACAGAGGAAAGTGAGACCGTCATTTTCCCTATTGATTGTAAATTCATTTCAATGTAAGAAACAATTTCTTTTGCAACTATAATTTGGGCACGATTTTCTTGAAGCAAAATATCACCACACTTTTCTCTTGTAAGACCAAGAGACATAAATGCACCTAATATTTGCCTATGTTCAAGCGTATAAAACTTGGAAGGATAGTCAATTTCTAATACTTCAACTTGGAAATCTTCTTCATTTAAATCAAGATAACTCGGATAAATAAGAGCTCTTTTCCTTTCCGCTTTTGGCTCAGCACCATAAAGACGCAAAGTAGCATCCCCTTGATTTCCAATTATCGTAGCAACAATTTGCTGCTGACGCGGATCCAGAAAATCCGTTAATTTCACTTGATGATATTCTTCAGCCACCTGTTTCCACTCTAACACTTTATCGACAAAGACCACTTCTTCGGGTCTAAAATGCTCATAGATGCTCATTCATTCAACCTCTTATTACAAGAAATAACGAAACAGACTTACTAAACCACTACTAGCCAATCTCAACGCAATAATTGCAACAATTGGAGAAATATCAATCATGCCAAAAGGTGGGATAAATCTCCGAAACGGTTCTAAATATGGTTCACAAATACGTGATAGAAAATCACCAAATGTTGATTCTCTAGCCCCTGGAAACCAAGATAGAAGGATATAGATAATAAGCGCCCAGGAATAAATCTGGATGATCCAAAGCAATGCTTGTAAAATAATCGTCATGGCGTATTACCACCTCTTTATATTTGTCTCTTCCTCTTCACCGAACAACTCAGAAATGGCCCCAACAATATCCACAGTCTCAGGTGTACAAATAAATGTTTTCGGTCCTAATTTTTGAATATCCCCGCCTATAGCGTATACAGTACCACTTAAAAAGTCAACGATACGCACAGCTTGATCTGTTGACATCCTTTGCAAATTAATGACAACCGCTCTTCTTCCCTTTAAATGATCCGCAATCCCTTGTGCTTCCGAATATGTGCGCGGTTCTAACAAAACAACTTTGGAAGATTGCTTTGCTGTTTCAATACTTACAATATTTTGTTTCGGCTGTGCTTTCGTAAGTGGAATATCCTGCTGCTCTGGTGGATCTTGTTGTTTTTTCATTTCAGCTTGCTCCTTTTCCTTTTCGTAAGCTTCTCGCTCTTCTGGAGTGTCAAAAAAGAAGTATTTTACTTTTGACCAACTCATAATAACATTCTCCTTCCTTTTATGCTTTTCCTACTAAAATCGTTCCCAAACGAATATATGTAGCACCTTCTTCAATTGCAATCGTATAATCATTTGACATTCCCATTGATAACTCTTTACACGGAGCGTATGATAATCCTAGTTCTTGTACTTGTTTTTGCAAACCACGCAATTTCTTAAAACAATGACGAATTTCGGCTTCTTCCTCAGTAAATGGTGCCATTGTCATCAATCCAACAACTTCAATTTTATCAAATTCTTGCAAAGCACGAATAAACGCAATCGTTTCCTCAGCCGCTATCCCTTGCTTTGATTCTTCAGACGATGTTTTCACTTGTACAAAACATCGAACCTGCTTTGTAGTACGCTTTTGAATTTCTTTCGCAAGTGAAATGCGATCTAATGAATGCAAATAATCAATCTCATTAATAATTTCTTTTACTTTTCTCGTTTGTAACGAACCAATGAAATGCCAATTTACTTTTGAACCAAAATGCTCATACTTCTGTAAAAAACCTTCATTACGATTCTCACCTAAATCAGTAAGTCCAGCTTCTATTACTTCATTTGTTTTTTCAATTCCTACTGTTTTTGTTACTGCAACGAGCTTAACCTCTTGTGCCGATCGCTCTGCTCGTTCACATGCTATTTTAATTTTCTCGTTTACAAATGCTAAATTCTCTTGCACTACCACTGTTTTCAATCCTCCTTAAAGCCTATGAAACTCAACATTCTTCCTGTTTTTCCCCGATCACGACGATGTGAGAAAAACAATTGTTCTTCACAGCTTGTACAAAGAGACGACATCATAATATGCTCTTCTTTTATGCCAGCTTGTATGCATAATATGCGATTGATTTCTTTTAAATCAATTGCATATTGTCCGTCTGAAATCAATTTATATGGAACATGTCCGTTTACCGCTTGTTTTGCTGCTGATAATACGCGATCATCAACTACATAACAGCAGGACCCTATGGCTGGTCCAATTGCAACATAAATCTCATGAGCTGGCACCCCTTCCGCACGCCACTTTTGAATCATTTCTTTTGCAATTTCTTTTACAGTGCCTTTCCATCCAGCATGTGCCAGTCCTATCATACCTTGTGATGGTGCATAGAAATAGAGTGGAACACAATCAGCATAACAAGATGTTAAACATACATCTCTATCAGTCGTATAAATACCATCTGTGTTTGGAATACCATCTTCATATGAATAGATTCCTCGCCCTTTTTCTTGCTGTCCTACTTTTTCAACATGATGATCATGAACTTGTTCTGAACAAATCCAATTTTCTAATGTTTTTTGTAACTTGTTCGCTAAAATACGTCTATTTTCATGAACATTTTCCATCATATCATTTACATGTAATCCTAAATTCATCGCATGAAAGGAGCCTGTACTTACTCCACCATCTTTTGTCGTAAATCCTGCAGTAATGTTTCCAAGTTCTTTCCACGCTTGTAAATACAATATACCGTCCTCATATATAAATGGTTCTCTCATAAAGCGGCTCCTTTTAATAAAATAACATAAAAAGCATGGTACTTCCTGTCTATTTTACCATACTTTTATTTTTCCATAATGACAACATAAAAAAAAGAGGAATTTGTAATATTCTTTAAGAAATTGTCGGTGTTTGTATTGATTCTGTTACAGAATTGACATGATCAGCTCTTACTAATATTACATCCTCTCCAATTTTTACGATTTGCTTCCACGGAATAACAAACTCTGCTTCTTTCCCAAATATTCCTAACATACGTGTTTGCTTTGAAATAATGACAGCTTGAATCTTCCCTGTATTCATATCAATATCGATATCGCTAATGTTTCCAAGTTTTTTTCCGTCAGAGACATTTACAACATCCTTAATTTGAAACTCTGAAATTCGTATCATTGTCATTCTCCCCTTTTATGTTGTGTAATCGATAAGTCTCCTTCTGCCAGCGGTTTCACTTTACTGTCATTATATGAACACGCAATCTTTCCTATGAACAGAATCTCGGGGCACGCAACATAAAAAGATCTCATCGTAAATGATGAGACCTTATCCTTGAATTGTTTTATTCATTTGTTTAATTGCTGATTTTTCAAGGCGTGATACTTGCGCTTGAGAAATCCCAATTTCTTCGGCAACTTCCATTTGTGTTTTCCCTTGAAAAAAACGTTTTCGGATAATCATTTTTTCGCGATCATTCAATCGTTTCATTCCTTCTTTCAACGCCAATTCTTCCACCCATTGCTCGTCCCTTTGTTTATCATCACTCAGTTGATCCATCACAAAAATAGGATCGCCCCCATCATTATAGATTGGTTCAAATAGTGATACTGGATCTTGAATGGCATCAAGTGCAAAAACGATTTCTTCATGTGTCACTTCAAGTACTTTTGCAATATCCATCGCCGTTGGTTCTTTTGAATTTTCAGCAATTAGCTTTTCTCTTACCTGTAATGCTTTATACGCAATATCTCGCAACGAACGAGAGACGCGAATTGGATTGTTATCACGCAAATATCTACGAATTTCTCCAATAATCATTGGCACAGCATATGTTGAAAATTTAACATTTTGGCTTAAGTCAAAGTTATCAATGGATTTCATAAGTCCAATGCAGCCGACTTGAAATAAATCATCAACAAATTCTCCTCTGTTGTTAAATCGCTGAATGACGCTCAGTACAAGACGTAAGTTTCCATTTACTAATTTCTCTCTTGCGCTTATCTCTCCACTTTGCATTTCTCGAAATAATTTACGCATCTCTTCATTTTTTAGTACTGGAAGTTTAGCTGTATCAACACCGCAAATTTCTACTTTGTTTCTCGTCAAAGTGTTCCCTCCTATCGGGAGTTGCTGTACAGTGTAAAGTATCTCCTTTGGAGGGAATTTTATGCATACCGTTTTTCTGTCACTTTTAATAAAAATATCATTCGTGCTTTACTCGGAAATACAACAAAACCAATCGGAATACCGATTGGTTTTGTACAATCTCCTTGATGATCTAACCTTTTAACAACGTCACTTTATACCATTTTATTAAATTCTTTTCGAAGCCTTTTTATAATTCTCTTTTCAAGTCGAGAAATATAAGACTGTGAAATCCCTAGCATATCTGCCACATCTTTTTGTGTTTTTTCTTCTCCCCCTGCAAGTCCAAAACGGAGTTCCATAATTTGTTTTTCACGATCATTCAGTTGGTGTAGTGCTTTCTTAAGAAGATGTCTGTCTACATTAGCCTCTAAATCTTTTGTAATAATATCATCATCCGTACCAAGAACATCTGATAGTAACAATTCATTCCCATCCCAATCAATATTTAATGGCTCATCAAATGACACTTCTGAACGATTTTTATTATTTCTACGTAGATGCATTAAAATTTCATTTTCTATACAACGTGATGCATAAGTCGCTAATTTTATTTTCTTTTCAGGGTTAAATGTATTCACAGCTTTAATAAGACCAATTGTTCCAATACTAATCAAATCCTCAATATTAATTCCTGTATTTTCAAATTTACGTGCTATATACACAACAAGCCGTAAGTTACGCTCAATAAGTAATGACCGTGCTGCTTGATCACCTTTTGGCAATTTATTGAGGAGTACTTCTTCTTCCTCTTTTGTTAAAGGCGGTGGCAATGCCTCACTTCCACCGATATAGTAAATTTCATCAGTCTTAATTCCAAGTTTCAGCAATACTTTATACCAAAGATATGTGAAATAAAATTTTATTTTCGTCATATTCTCCCGCCTCTCATAATTAAGCAATTGTCACTTTTGGTGATATCAACATTTTCGGATGTATAATACATTGATACTCTCCATTTGTAGATAATTGCTGTGTATTTAAGCCGATTAATACTTTATTTACGACCATATTGCTTCCTTCATGATAAATTTGAACAACATCTGGCTTAATTGCCCATAAAAATTGATGATCAACTCCTACTGCTCGAAAAGGAATTAAACGTAGTCTCGTTGCCCAACCTGAATCATTTTCTGGTATTTGTGGAATCTCTGTTTTGGAATAAATTTGTTCTATTAACCATGTTGGTAAACAATGCTCTAATGATGAAATATGCATAATCATTACCGGTGTTTTTGTTATAGGGTCATGAAGCTGATTTCCACTATCAATCAAGCCATCTAGTTTAATTTCATTTTCAACTAATCTAATATTCACTTGTACAATTTGGTCATAATGAATCTTAGTCACTTCCACATTTTCAATACGTTTTTTTGAAAAGTAATAAATAATCGGAAATCCTAAAATCACAAACATCCAACTTACTGGATCACCATAAGACATTGCTTTCGCCTGAACTAATCCATCTACCATGTCATTCGTTTGTAGGAAAAAATGAGTTCCAATTAATCCTCCTCCTACCATAAATGTTACAAAATAAAAGGTAAAAACAATCTGTGTATAATCTCTAAAAGTAGAAAATCCAAATGCTGTATACACAATAAGTAACGAATACAATAATTTCATAATTGGGTGTGTCATCATAGAAGCAAAAGGAGTAAAGGCAAAAATAACAATTGTAGAACCAATAAATGTCCCTAGCACAAGCCTCCATCTTTTGATCTTCTTTTTCAACACAGTTGCTGTTAATAAAAGCAAAAGAAAATCAATGCAGGCGTTTAACAACCAAACAACGTCGGCGTAAACAACCAAACAATTCACCTCTTTTTTTAAGTTGAGACTAGTATAAAGCATATCCAATAGGAAAGTGTGTCAATTTGCGGAGGGGTTTTTTTGTTATTTTGTGGTTTCTAGACATAATCTGTCGTGAGGTATATATTGTGAGCTTTCTAATAATAAATTCTTCGGTTCCCTTCATCTATTTTTCTTACTTTCTATAATTTAGATGATGGTCTTACTATATAAATACAAATTGAAAAAACGACATAAAACCTTTCTTTTTAAGTGAAAGAATGCATCCG
The DNA here is from genome assembly GCF_000374885.1 of Bacillus sp. 105MF. NCBI lineage: Bacteria > Bacillati > Bacillota > Bacilli > Caryophanales > Bacillaceae > Bacillus > Bacillus sp. 105MF. The sequence continues at coordinate 175,964 of NZ_KB895567.1, forward strand.
GCCATGCATAGAAGCGGTCAGATTAATCCTTTTCCTGCCATATGCAAGTTAAAACAAAGAGAGAAACGAGTGCTGGTCACCTTTTGTTCTTCGTAACAGCGACTTGTACGTTGAAAAATCAAAATGAATTTATATATTTATGAATAGCGAGATAAGTTTTTTTATTTTAAAATATTTAAGGTTGTGTAATAAAAAAGAAAGGAGCCCTGAGGCTCCTTTCTTTTTTATCGTCTACGACGGTTACGTAAAAATGCTGGAATATCGATATCATCTGAATCTGTATTACGATCATGTACAATAGACTCTTCACGTTTCACTTCGCGTTTTACTTCACGTTGTTTTTGTGGCTGTGCTGTTGGTTGTTGCTGTTGCGCGTGATTTGTAGTCGCCGTTGAACGTACAAATGTTTTTGGCGGCTGAACTGTAACACTATCATCAAAACCAGTTGCAATTACAGTAACAACAATTTCATCTTTTAAACTCTCATTAATTACAGAACCGAAAATCATATTCACTTCTGGATCTGAAGCTGAAGCAACGATATCTGCCGCTTCTTGCACTTCATATAAACTTAAGTTTGTGCCCCCAGTAATATTCATAAGAACACCTTGTGCACCATCGATAGATGTTTCTAATAACGGACTAGAAATTGCACGTTTTGCTGCTTCTGCTGCACGGTTTTCACCAGTTCCAACACCAATACCCATTAATGCAGAACCTTTATTAGACATAATTGTTTTTACGTCTGCAAAGTCTAAGTTAATGAGACCAGGTGTAGCAATTAAATCGGAAATACCTTGTACACCTTGTCGTAATACGTTATCCGCTTCGCGGAACGCTTCAAGCATTGGTGTATTTTTATCTACAATTTCTAAAATACGATCATTCGGTATAACAATGATTGTATCTACATTATCTTTAAATGCTGTAATCCCAGATATAGCTTGCGTCGCACGTTTGCGACCTTCGAATGTAAATGGACGTGTTACAACACCAACTGTTAACGCGCCTAGTTCTTTTGCGATTTGTGCAATAACTGGAGCTGCACCCGTACCAGTTCCACCGCCCATACCAGCTGTTACAAAGACCATATCTGCACCACGAAGTGCTTCTTGGATTTGTTCTTTACTTTCTTCAGCGGCTTTTTTCCCTACCTCAGGATTTGCGCCGGCACCAAGTCCACGCGTTAATTTTCCGCCAATTTGCATTTTCGTTTCAGCTTTTGATAAATTTAATGCTTGCGCATCAGTGTTCACAGCAATGAAATCCACACCTTGTACACCGTGCTCAATCATACGGTTTACAGCGTTATTTCCGCCACCGCCGACACCGATAACTTTTATGCTCGCTAATTGATCTTGAGTAGTATCAAACTCTAACATGTCGAAATCCCCCTAGAACCTCATTTTTCGTGTGCAATTTTAATCCCATAAATAGCGGAATACACGTTTTACTTTTGACATCATACGCTCATTGTCTTCATTATTTTTGCTTTGCTTACGCGTTGTTTGTTTTACAGGTTGCTGCTGTACCGGCATTGGTGCTGGTACAGGTTCAAAATGCTCTTCCTTTTCCTGAACATTTTTTCCGCGCAATTTCGCTTTTTGATAAGAATGTTTAATTAATCCGACTCCAATTGTATACTGTGGTTCACGAACGCCAATATAATCTGGAGTGGCTATACGAACATTTTCATGTAAAATATCATATGCAAGATCAAGAACACCCGGCATAGAAGCAATCCCACCAGTAAGTACATAACCAGACGCTACTTGTTTTACTCCTAGCTTCCGGACCTCTTCTTGAACAAACATCAAGATTTCCTCTACACGTGCCTCAATAATATCAGATAACTCTAGTTGTGAATATTGTTCTGTTTGATCGCTTCCCATAATAGGAACCGTAAACACTTCTTCTTCAGATGCAGTATCATAAAAAGCATGTCCATATTTCAGCTTAATTTGATCCGCACTTTCAGTTGAAGTTTTAAGTCCTATAGCGATATCCTTCGTTATATGATCTCCACCTAAAGGCAATACACTTGTTGCTTGTAACTCTCCATCTTGAAAAATCGATAAGGTTGTAGATCCTCCGCCAATATCAACAAGGGCTACACCTCTATTTTTCTCATCAGAAGATAAAGCAACCGTTGCAGCTGCTAAAGGTTGCAGACAAATATCAACAATTTCAAGGCCCGCTTTTTCCACACAACGTAGTAAATTATGTAATAACGTTCTTGAGCCTGTAATTAACGTGCCTTCCATTTCTAATCTTACACCAATCATCCCGCGTGGATCGTTAATCTCATCAAGACCGTCTACTATGAATTGTCGAGGCACCACATCAATAAATTCACGTTCAGGAGCAATTGATACAACTTGTGCTGCATCCAGAACGCGTAAGACATCTTCATTTCCAATTTCACGATCTTCATTTGAAACAGCGACAACTCCGTGACAAGGAAGAAGCTGCACCTGATTTGCATTCACACCTACAACAACTTGTTCAATGTGAATTCCTACCATACGCTCAGCTTGTTCAATTGCTTTTTTGATTGATCGAACAGTTTCGTCTATGTCAACTATGGAGCCCTTTTTCAAACCATTTGATTTTACGTTTCCAACACCAATAATGTTTAAACCATCATTAACCATTTCACCAATGATGACTTTAACATTGGATGTACCGATGTCAAGACTAACATATATTTCATTGCTGTTCATTCTTTGGCACCTCCTTCTTTATTTATACCATACAGGTCAATATATGGAACAACAATCGCAGCTTTACTATTTATAAGAAAAATATTCAACGTCTTTATGCGTTTCCCTTTTTTAACCCTATATTTTTCTTATTTTTATTTAACATTCACTTATTGCAATCACAGTAATCTGTGAATGACTGCTTTATCTTTGAAATAACTCGATTTCAAATGCAAAGATTATCGCCAAATATAAGTCTACACTAAGATGTACTCATAGAAAAGCTAAACTTGTACCAATCCTAGCATGAATCGAAGAAAATCTAGTTATTTTTCACCAAATTAATCATAATTGTAATGAAATTTACACATAGAAAAACACACTTGTCGTTATTGTATTTGAAAAGAAATAAAACTACTACTCTACTGCTTTTTTTCTTCATTATCTAAATATTTAAAGTATGCGCCAACTTCTAAATCAATTAGGGCTTTTCTACCCGACTCTATATTTTTTATAATAAGTGGATATGCTTCCATACGCTTCGCAAAATCTTGTATAGTTGTACTCACTTCATAACCTTCATTCATATACAAAGTAAGATGGTCTTCATTTGAATTCGTTGGAGCATAATGAATTTCAGAAATAGATCTGAGAATAGTCGGAGTTAATTTTTCTAGCTCTTCAATTAACTCTTTCATTTTCTCTTCTTTAAATGGTTCAAAAATCGGAGCTGCGACAGGTAATTTCCCGTTCGGAAGCACGTCAAGTGTTTTACCATTTTCTAGAAGTGGCTGTAACTTTCCACCTTTGTTTATATAACCTATCGTTACATACTCTTCAATGTGAATGTCAATTTTATTTGGAAAACGTTTTTTGACATTTACTTTCTTAATTTCATTTCGTTTTGTTAAATTCTCTTCAGCCTTATGTGCTGTCACTCGAAAATAACTCGTGTCATATGTAACTCCAGATTCCTTCATGACTTGTTCATCTGTCATATAATGATTTCCTAGAACACTTATCTTTTTTATATTACTAAGTGGAGACCGAAAATAAATTAAAAAAAGTACTAATAAAAATAAAATCGATACATATAAAATTAATCTCTGATTGACAGGTTTTTTATTCTTCTTTTTTTGATTCTTTAGTTTTGGTACACGATCTTGTAGTTTAATCACTTTACTATTTTTCATGTACGATCCCCCTATGTAACATAAAGAACGGCATGTTACGCATGCCGTTCTTATCTTCTTATTATACCATAAATGATAATGAGCGGAACAAACAACAGCTATCTTCCGATAATTTCCACTTCTGTATACATATCTACACCAAATTTTTCTTTAATTGTTTTTTTGACAAATGCAATTAAATCCAGCACATCTTGTGCTGATGCAGATCCTGCATTGACAATAAAGTTTCCATGCATTTCGGAAATTTTCGCACCGCCAATTTGATGACCACGTAGACCTGCCTTTTCGACTAAATCTCCAGCGAAATTTGGTAGTGGATTTCTAAATATACTACCGGCACAAGGATGATTCCATGGCTGAGTTTCACGACGATAGTCTTTATTCTTTTGCATTACACCAACTATTTCTTCACGATTTCCTTCTTTCAACTGCAATTTTGCTTCTACTACAATGCCAGGACGCTTTGTTTGTAAAACAGAAGTACGATAAGAAAATCCCATCTCTTCTTTTGTTAACCACTTCATTGTACCATCTTCAAACATAATACGCGCGCTCATCAAAATTTCTGACATATCTGATTTATGTGCACCGGCATTCATATATACTGCTCCACCGACACTTCCTGGGATACCACTAGCAAACTCTAATCCAGCTAGACCTTGGCGACTAAGTAGTGTTGACAACTTAATAAGAGGATATCCTCCTCCAACTCGTACAGTAGTTCCTTCTACTTCTAAGTGATCTAATCCTTCTCCTAAACGAATTACAACACCTTCAATACCTTTATCAGATACTAGAAGATTAGAACCACGTCCAATTGCTGTCCACTTTGTGTTATATTTCTTTACTAGATCTAAAGTATTCTCCACACCAGCAACACTACTTGGCACGATTAGAATATCAGCTGGCCCACCTATTTTCATAGTTGTATAACGAGCTAACGCTTCATTTTCTAACACTTTACCAACTTCTGCTTCGATAAGTTCCTTTGCTAATTGTTTCATGATGATCTCCCCCATATTAAATCTCCGTATTACAGTAGTATGCAGGGCATTCACCTAACGTTATTTTGTACAAGTTTTTTCATCACTTCAAATAACTTATTTGCTGCATCCGGAATTCCTAACTGCGTAGCAGCTAGTTTCATGTTTTGTAATGTTTGTGTATTTAATAGAATTTCATCAATATCATGAAGAAGAGCTTCAGCAGTTAAATCTTTTTCAAGAAGCATTTTTGCTGCTCCCTTATCGACAACAGATCTCGCGTTTTTCTCTTGATGATTATTTGTCACATAAGGACTCGGAATTAAAATACTTGGTTTTCCTAACGCTGTTAACTCTGCTAATGTTGTAGCACCAGCACGTGAAACGACAAGATCCACACCAGTAAGTACCTCTGGCATATTATGAATAAACGGTTTAATGATTACATTATCCGGATTCCCTTTTTGTTTTATAGCCTCCATGACTTTATCATAATGCACTTCACCTGTGATATACAATACTTCATAATTTTTGTTACCAAATTGTTCAATTGCTGCCACAAACGCATCATTAATCGGTCTTGCCCCGCGACTTCCACCAAAAATAAGCACAGATTTTTTAGAAAGAGATAATCCAACAGAACGCTTCCCTTTCATGCCATTTTGGTTCATTACTTCTGATGCACGCGGATTTCCTGTCATGACAACTTTCGACTTTGGAAAATGTTCAGATGCCGCTTCAAAACAAACAGCTACCTTATCCACATAGCGACTTAAAAATTTATTGGTTACACCAGGTACACTATTTTGTTCATGTACAATTGTAGGAATCCCTAATTTCGCCGCCGCATAAACGACTGGACCACATACATAGCCTCCTGTACCAATTACAACATCTGGATTGAAGCGACGAATATATCGTTTACTATCTTGTACACCTTTTAGAAAACGCATCACTGTTTTTACATTATCAAGGGATATTTTCCGTTTAAATCCACTAATGACAATCGATTGAAATGGTATCCCTGCTTTTGGAACAATTGTACTTTCTAATCCATTTTCCGTACCAATGTATAGAAATCTTGCTTCAGGATGTAGTTTTTTTATTTCTCTAATTAACGCAAGAGCTGGATATATATGACCTCCCGTGCCACCACCACTAACTAATACTCGCACTACAAATTCCTCCGCTTCTCTGTTCTAAATTCAATTTTATATATTCATATATTTATAATATATTTTCCGTTTTCTACACACGAAAAACCCTGTCTTATAAACAGGGTTTAGTAGCGAGAATGACGACTTATATTCAATAATACGCCAACTGCCATTAGCATTAAGGTCAAACTCGACCCACCATAACTTAAAAATGGCAAAGTAATTCCTGTAACAGGCATTAGTCCTGTTACAACACCAACATTAATCATCACTTGAATCGCAATCATCGCCACAATACCTACTGCCAAAAACGTACCATATAAATCAGGCGCTCCTAATGCTATACGAATCCCACGCCATAATAACAGACTAAATAATAATAACACAAACGACCCACCAATAAAACCTAATTCTTCGGATAAAATCGCAAAAATAAAATCTGTTTGCGGCTCGGGTAAATAAAGAAATTTTTGTCTACTTTGTCCAAGTCCTAGCCCAAACAAACCACCGGGGCCAATCGCAAGTAACGATTGAATAATCTGAAATCCACTCCCAAGTGGGTCTGACCACGGATCCAAATAAGACGTAATACGTTTCATTCGATATGGTGCCGATGCAATTAATCCAACAAATCCCGCTACTCCTATTAGCCCTAGCATTGCAAAATGAAAAATGCGTGCTCCTGAAACAAAAATCATTATGATACATGTCCCAACCATTACTGTTCCTGTTCCAAGATCTGGTTGTAACATAATCATTCCAAATGCAACAAATACAAAACCAAGTGCTGGAAGTAGCCCCTTTTTAAAAGATGTAATCAATTTTTGTCTTTCCGCTAAAAATTTAGCTAAAAAAATAATCATCGCAAATTTCATAAATTCTGACGGTTGAATCGAAAATGCTCCAATCCCAATCCAGCTTCGCGCTCCCCCTCGAACAAGTCCAACTCCAGGGATTAAGACAAGAATGAGAAGGATAAAACAAATGAGCAAAATCACTTTCGAATAAGTACGCCATGTCCAGTAGTCAATTTTCATAATAAAAAACATGGCAGCTACACCAAGTACCGCAAATAATAGCTGTCGTTTTGCAAAAAAGAATGAATCCCCCATCTTATAGGAAGCCCAGACAGCACTTGCACTGTAGACCATAATCATTCCAATTGTTAACAACAAAAGTGTTACGATAATTAAAATAAAATCAGGCGTTTTCTTCATTGGCAATGAGCACCACCTTTTTTGAAGAAGCTTTTTTCTTCTATGTAACAAAACATCAGTAGGTGTTAGCCTACTGATGTTTTGTTTACTTTATATAAGTTTATGCACAGCTTGTATAAAAATGTCTCCTCTTTCTTCAAATGTTTTAAATTGATCCCAGCTTGCACAAGCTGGCGAAAGAAGAATTACATCTCCATCTGTAGAATGAGAATACGCTCTTTCTACAGCCTCTTCTAAATTATCGACACTTTCAATAATATCTATCCCTGCTTTTTCAGCTGCCCTTACTAACTTAGGTGCTGTTTGTCCATATGTTAATATCGCTTTTACATGTTCAAAATATGGAATTAAATCATCGAATTCATTTCCTCGATCAAGCCCACCTGCTAACAAAATAACAGGCTGCGTAAATGCTGATAGCGCCTTTTCTGTTGCTAACATGTTTGTTGCTTTTGAATCATTATAAAACTTACGATTATTAATTGTTGTTACATATTCTAAACGATGTTTTACACCTGTAAAGCGTTTTAATACGGCAATAATTGCCTCATTTTCTACCCCTAGCAATTTAGCAATACTCATAGCAGCTAGAATATTTTCTAAATTATGTTTACCCGGTAAAACGATATCTTGAACTTCAACGATTTTCTCACCTTTAAAATAAAGAGCACCGTCTTTAATACATGCACCATCTTCAATTACCTTAGTAGCCGAAAATAATACTTTTTGTCCTTTACTATTTGCTGATAACGCCATTACATCTACATCATCAGCATTAATTACACTATAATCAGCTTCAGTTTGGCTTTTAAAAATATTCGCTTTTGCTAAACCATACTCTTTTTTTGTACCATGATAATCTAAGTGAGCCTCGAACAGATTTAAAAATGCTGCAATTTTAGGCTGGAATGTTTCCACTCCCATTAGCTGGAATGATGAAAGTTCTGTAACAACTACTTCATTTTCTTTCGCTGCCTGCGCGACTTCACATGCTACGGTACCTATGTTTCCAGCAATAACAGGATGTTTTTGTCCTTCTTTCAACATTTCAAACGTTAGTGTTGTCGTTGTTGTTTTTCCATTTGACCCCGTAATTCCAACAAACGGTGCTTCTGAAATACGATATGCAAGCTCCACTTCTGTCACAATTGGAATCTGTTTTTCTTTCGCTGCAACCAGTAGTGGATTGGAATATGGAATCCCTGGATTTTTTACAACAAGTGAAATATTTCTTTCTAACAACTCTAGTGGATGACCACCGCATACAACGTCCATTCCTTTTGCTTGCAATTCTGCAGCTAATACATTATTTGCTAACGGTTTTCCGTCATTTACAATAACATTTGCACCTAAGCTTTTTAATAAAGTTGCTGCTGCATAGCCACTTTTTGCAATACCTAATACAAGAATATTTTTATTTTGATAGTCAGTTACAGTTTTCAATTACATCCACACCCCGATATAAATTCCTAATACTGCCAATAAAAATCCTACAGACCAGAATGTTACAACAACACGCCATTCTGACCAGCCACATAATTCGTAATGATGATGCAGTGGACTCATTTTAAAAACACGTTTTCCTGTCGTCTTAAATGAAATAACTTGAATAATAACAGACAAAGTTTCCATTACAAATACGCCGCCAATTACAACAAGTAATAATTCTTGCTTTAATAAAATAGCTACGGCAGCTATTGCACCACCTAAAGCAAGAGAACCTGTATCTCCCATAAACACTTTAGCTGGATTTGCATTAAACACTAAGAATCCAAGTACCGCTCCTACAACTGCCATACAGAAAATAGCTACGGCATATTGATCTTGAGCAACTGCAATAATGCCAAATGCTCCAAATGCAATTGCGGCTGTTCCTGATAACAATCCATCTAAACCATCTGTTAAATTGACTGCATTTGATCCACCAATAAGCATAAATAGCACAAGGATAAAATATGCCCAGTGTAAATCAAATTTAATTTCGGTTCCTGGAATCATTAAATGTGTATCAAATCCCTGCCCTTTTGCAATTACAAAAAATGCAATTGCAATAACTAGCTGACCGATTAATTTTTGTTTTGATGTTAAACCAAGATTTCTTTTTTTAACAACTTTTATATAGTCATCTAAAAAACCAATCAATCCATAACCAAATGTAACTAATAATAATAATGATACTTCCGCATTTAAATGTTTAAATTTAATTGCCATGATAAGTGTTGTCACCATCATAGACACATAAATAACAATACCACCCATCGTTGGTGTTCCCGATTTCTTTTGATGTGATTTTGGCCCTTCATCACGAATACTTTGCCCAAACTTTAACCTACGTAAAATTGGAATAAACAATGGCGAAAGGGCAACAGAAATTAAGAAAGCTACCCCAGCCGTTACTAATAAACCTTGTTCAAGCACATGTAGTCCCCCTCTCATGTTGTTACTCTTTGTTGTTTAAACGCTCAGTGATTGCCTCTTTCGCAATTTCACGATCGTCAAAATGATGTACTTCTTTGCCAATAATTTGATACGTTTCATGCCCTTTTCCAGCAATGATAATAATATCTTCTGCCTTCGCTTCTGAAACCCCATGGAAAATCGCTTCTTTTCGATCAACAATGACTTCATAATTATTTCCTTTTGCACCTGCTAACATATCATCCAAAATCGCTTGTGGATCTTCACTTCTTGGGTTATCTGAAGTCAAGATTGCGTGTGTTGCATATTCTGTAGCGACACCAGCCATAATTGGCCTTTTCGTCCGATCACGATCACCGCCGCAACCAACAATACAATACACATTCCCTTTTGCAAATTGTTTCGCTGTTGTTAACACATTTTCTAAACTATCTGGAGTATGTGCATAATCGACAATAACTGTATAATCCTGTCCCCCGTCCACAACTTCAAAGCGGCCTGGAACTCCAGTTAAATTCGTCACAACATGAATAATCGTTTGCAAAGTTACACCAGACACAAGAGTAGCGGCTATTGCTGCTAAAACATTGTATACGTTAAACTTTCCAATTAACTTCATCGTAATATTTACACTTTCACTTGGCGTAACAAGGGTAAATGTTGTTCCACCACTCGTCATCACAATATCTTTTGCCATAATATCACTATGTGTATCAATTCCATACGTAATAACCGTAGCCGCAGTACTTCTCATATACTCCTCTGCTGCTGGATCATCACTGTTTAACACAGCGTACTTTTCACGGTTATGATGATAGCTATTACCAAGCTGAGCAAAAAGAAAGCCTTTTGCATGCTTATATTCTTCCATCGTTTTATGATAATCTAAATGATCTTGTGTTAAATTTGTAAATACAGCTACATCATAATCACAACCGTGTACACGGCCAAGACTTAATGCATGTGAAGAAACTTCCATTACTGCGCTATTTACATTTTGCTCAACCATACGGCGAAACGTTTGCTGAAGTGTCAGTGCATCTGGCGTTGTATTTTTCACCTCGAATGTTTCATCACCGATTTTCATATTAATTGTTCCAATTAGCCCTGTTTTATGACCGTGTGCCCGCATAATTTCATCCATAATATGCGATGTTGTTGTCTTTCCATTTGTACCTGTAATCCCAATCAAGTGTAATTTATGCGTTGGCTGTCCGTAAAAATAATCAGCTAAAACCGCTAAAGAACGATAGGTATTTTTCACAAGTACAACTGGAACGTCAACATCAATCGGTCTTTCCGCAACAATAGCAGCCGCACCTTGCGCGGCTGCTTGCTTAGCAAAATCATGGCTATCAACCGTATACCCTTTCATACATACAAATAAGCTTCCATTTGTCACTTTACGTGAATCTGCTTCAATGGATGTAATTTCTGGATTTTCTTTTGGAACAACTGGAAAATCATGCAAACATGATACAAGTGTGTGCAACTTCATTTCACTAAACCCTCTCTACATTGTTTATTTATCTCTTACTTAATAAGTAATTCTTCCTATCCTTCATTCGCTAAAAATTGAAGAAGGAAGCATTTGCTGAGAGCCCGAAAAATCAGACTCGTTTATCAGTGCATCATATAATACCTCAGCTGATAAATTCTTTATTTTTTATGTTCAAGAGCAATATAATCTGTTTTCATAGAAAATAAATTTCTATGAAAACAGAGATTATATATTAACTCAACTTCCACCAATTGTATCACAAAACACAATCTCTGACTTTTAATTACCAAAGTAAATCCTAATTTTTGATCCTTCCTTTACTTTGGCACCAGCTTCTGGTGATTGTTTAATTACTTTGTCTCCCTCACCACTTACATCGAGCTGCAAATCTACAAGCTGCGTTTGCAAATCTTTTTTCTTCATCCCGATTAAATCCGGAACTTCTATTGTAGGTGTATCGCCCCATTTATATTCCCTTTCAACCTGCTCCTTGCGTGGCTCTACTCCCATCACAGGAAGCACATCACGAAGAATATTTCCTACAATTGGCGCAGCAACAACACCACCAAATTGAGTAACTCCTTTTGGATTATCCACCGCAACATACACAACGATTTGTGGGTCATCTGCTGGAGCAAACCCAATAAAAGATACAATATAATTATTATCTAAATATTTTCCGTCTTTTACTTTTTGGGCAGTTCCTGTTTTTCCACCAACACGATAACCATCAATATATGCACCTTTACCAGAACCTTTCGCTACAACATTTTCTAACGCATAACGAACTTTTTCCGATGTTTCCTTGGAAATAACTTTTCTTTTCTCGACCGGTGTTTTCTTTCTTACAACTTGATTATTCGATGGATCAACAAATTCTTTCGCAATATACGGCTGGTATAATGTCCCACCATTTACAGCTGCCGCTACCGCAGCAACTTGTTGGATCGGTGTAACAGAAACCCCTTGCCCAAAAGAAGTCGTCGCCTGTTCAACCGGACCAACCTTATCTAAGTTGAATAAAATCCCTTTTCCTTCTCCTTGCAAGTCAATCCCTGTCTTCTGTCCAAAACCAAAATCACGAATGTATTGGAATAACTTTTCTTTTCCAAGGCGGTCCCCAAGCTCAATAAAACCTGGGTTACAAGAATTTTGAACAACTTCTAAAAACGTTTGACTACCGTGGCCACCAGCTTTCCAACAACGTAGCCTAGCGCCTCCAACTTCAGCTGCTCCATCATCATAAAACGTATCTTTCTCCAAGTCTACTAATTTTTCATTTAAAGCAGCCGCAAGTGTAATGATTTTAAAAGTCGATCCCGGCTCATATGTACTCCATACAGGCAAGTTTCGATTAAACACTTCTGGTGAAACACTCTGAAAATCCGCGGGATCGAAACTTGGGCGACTTGACATTCCTAAAATTTCACCATTTTTCGGGTTCATCGCGATTGCGATCATACCATCTGGATTATACGTAGAATCTGCGATATTCATTTCTCTCTCTATAATCGTATTGATTCGAGAATCGATTGTTAATTTTAAATCTAAGCCTGCCTCTGGTTTTTTGAAATCATCTCCAACATTCGGCATCCTTTGCCCTTTCGCATCTGCAAAAAAGCGCACATGCCCTTTATCACCATTTAGCTCTTTATCATAATACGACTCAAGTCCCATAAGCCCCTGATTGTCACTACCAGCAAACCCTAGTACATGGGATAAATATTTTCCGAACGGATAATACCGAATGGAATCTTCAGCAATATAAACACCTTTTAAACTTAAAGCACGTACTTCCTTTGCTTTATCATGAGAAATTTTCCTTCCGCCCTTATCCAATCTTACAATGGACTCTTTTTTTGTAACCCGTTTATAAATTTCCTCTTTTTCCACACCTAAAACTGCAGCTAACTTCTCTGCAGTCTCTGCTGGTTTTTCAATTTGCCTTGGTACAACAAAGACAGTTGGTGCACTTTTATTCGTTGCAAGCTCCACACCATTTCGATCTAAAATTTTTCCTCGTTCAGGTTCGAAAGTAATATTACGACTCCACGAATCCTTTGCACGATCTGTTAACATATTCCCAAGAAAAAACTGTACGTATCCAAGACGAATATCAATAATTGTAAAAATGAGTATACCTGATATAAGTATAAAAATAAGTCGCTTTCTAACTGTTACATTCGATACACGCATATTGGAACAAGCCTCCTTTACGCCTAGCTTGTTCCAATATATGCTTGTACCTATTCGAATAGAACCTCTTGGACTTCTTACATTATGCACCTAGAACATTCTATGGCTTTTCTGCCTCTTGCTGTGGCTCAAGCGGTGGTACAAGTGTTACAGCTAATTCCGTACCTGCTTGTAACGGCGTTCCTTCCGCCACACTTTGTTCTGTCACATATCCTGTACCAGATGGCTTCAAATTAAGATTTAACGTTTTCGCTAAATTCATTACATCCCGAAGTGCCCATCCTTGTATATTTGGCATCAACGGTTTATCTCCTACTAAGAAGACTCGATCGCCCTTCAATGTTTTTTCAGTCGCTTTTGGTACCTGTTGTTTTACTTTTCCTTCACCTACTATAATCGGACGGAATTTGGCTTTTTCTAATGTTGTTTTTGCCTCTTCCATTGTTTTTCCGGTTACCTCTGGAACAACCGCCTGTTGCTCTTTCACATATTTCTTCGAATCTTTCACTTGATTCGGTTTAATTTTCAAATACTCTAAACTATTTTTCGTTACAGATTTAAACATTTCCGCGAGAGGTTGTGCCCCGTATTCATTATCTTTTAATTTCGGCTGCTTAATTGCAAAGTAAACAATTAATTGCGGATCGTCCATTGGTGCCATACCAAGGAATGAGAAAATATAGTTTTCTTTTCCAGTCATATATCCACCTTTTCCATCCGGAATTTGTGCTGTTCCTGTTTTACCACCAACAGAGTATCCATCGATTTTATACGCATTCCCTGTTCCTTTTGGTGAGGTAACAACGCGTTCTAATAATTGTCTTACTTGTTCTGCTGTTTCTTTTGTAACTGGTTGCCCCACTTCTTCTGGTTTATGCTCTAATTCCACTTTATTCGTTAGTGGATCTACAATTCGATCGATGGTATAAGGTTTCATCATTTTCCCACCATTTGCGATTGCGGTTGCAGCTTGTACAAGTTGCATCGGTGTTACAGTAGAGCCTTGTCCGAATGCTGTTGTTACCTGTTGAATCTGCTGGTCAAATACAATTGTATTTTTTCCTTCTTTAGGTAAATCAATGCCAGTCTTTTCATCCAATCCAAATTTGTGAATATATTGACGGAAACGATCTGGACCAAGTTTTTGATCTCCTAAAATTGCAAATGCAACGTTAGAAGAACGCTCAACCCCTTCATCAAATGTAATAGATCCCCAACCTGCACCATTGTTATGATCTTTTATTTTACGGTTTCCAACTGGATACGTACCTGACTGGTAATATTCTTGACCATTATATACACCTTCATTAATCGCCGCAGCTAATGTGAAAATTTTCATCGTAGACCCCGGCTCATACGCATTTGCGATTGGATCATTAAGATAGTATTGAATATCACCCTTATTTGGGTCATAGCTAGGTCGACTAGACATTCCTAGTATTTTTCCTGTTTTCGGATCTGCAACCAATCCAATTAGCATAGAAGGTTCATAGTGCTGATCAGCTGCTTTCATCGCATCTTCTAAAAAACCTTGAATCCGTTGATCAATTGTTAAATACACATTTTCTCCATTTTTCGGTGGCTTTACATTTTGCTTTCCACCATCGAGAGAAACACCATTACGATCTCCTGTATATGCTACACTTCCATTAGATGCACGTAAATACTTATCTAAACTCTCTTCTAATCCAAATTTCCCCTCCGCAATTCCTTTATCATCAGGTTTTGCATAACCTAACACGTAAGATGCGAAATCCCCATTTGGATACACTCTAGCTTTTTCTGTAACAAATGAAATACCTTGTATGTTAAGACTTGCTAGTTGCTCTTTCTTCTCTTTCGTCAAGTTCTTTCCCAGCGCTCCGAACTCTACCTGACTCTTATCTTTGTTTAAAGTGGCTAAAATTTCATCTTCACCTGTCCCAAGTACACCTGCAATTTTCTTTGCAGCATCCTCTTTATCTTTTACAGGTTTTTCACCTTTTAGTTTCGCAACAATCTTGTATGAGTTCGCATCTTGCGCTAACACATGTCCATTTTGATCATAAATCGTTCCACGATTCGCTTCAAGTACGCCATTTTTATTATGCTTGTCTTGTGCAAGTTTCTTTAAGTCTTGACCATGTACTGTTCCTGTCGCTTGAATATAAAAGAATCGGGCTAACAACAGCAAAAAGAGCAGGAGGAAAAATATCATAAAGTAACCTGCTCCTTTATTGGTATGAATTTTGTTCATATTCATCTTCATATTTTCTTCACACCTACTATATTAATGTAAACCTTTCACATTATTCGCATTAATTTCTAGCCCGTGTTTTTTTGCGATTTCTGCGATACGCTCATAGCGACTTAACTTTTCCACTTCAGCTTGTAATTCTTGGTTTGTTTTTTGTTTTTCCACAATTTCATTCTCTATTTTTGCTGCTTCCGCATCAACTTGGTACAAGCCTGCTTTATTTCCAATAAAAGCCACACAAGCATATAATAAAAAGCCAATAAAAGCCACATACAACAATTTTTCAATTCTTGTAATTTTTGTTTTCGCTTTTGGTTGTACATTTTGCTGCGGAGCTTGAGATTGTACTTGCACTTGTTCTTGCACTTGTTGTTGTTTATACTTTACAGCTAAATTTGTCATACCTCTCTCTCCTTTTTATCGTTTTTCAGCGATTCGTAACTTCGCAGAACGCGCTCGATTATTTTCTTCTAACTCTTCATCAGAAGGTAAAATCGGTTTTCTTGTAATGAGCTTTAGTTTCGGCTTAAACTCATCAGGGATAATTGGTAACCCTGGAGGAAGCTGTGGTGTTGTACTATTTCGTTTAAATGTTGTTTTACAAATACGATCTTCTAATGAATGGAACGTAATAACACTAATTCTTCCACCTGGCTTAACCATTTCAATCGCAGATTCCAGTGCCTCCTCGAATACTTTCAACTCATCATTTACAGCAATTCGAATCGCTTGGAACACTCGTTTTGCAGGATGTCCACCCGTTCTACGAGCTGGAGCAGGAATTCCTTCTTTAATTAGCTCTACTAACTCTCCTGTCGTTTCAATCGCCTTATTCTCGCGGTACGCTTCGATTTTCCTTGCAATTTGCTTTGAAAACTTCTCTTCACCATATTGGAAAAAGATTCTTACGAGTTGTTCATATGACCAGTTGTTTACAACATCATATGCCGTTAATGGGGCATCTTGATCCATCCGCATATCTAAGGGCGCATCATGATGATAGCTAAAACCACGTTCTGGTGTATCTAATTGTGGGGATGAAACACCTAAATCAAATAAAATTCCGTCTACTTCTGTTATTCCTAATTCATGTAGCTTTTCTGACAAATAGCGAAAATTACTCTTCACTGTTATAAATTGATCACCATAAGAAGAAAATCTTTCTTTTGCATTTTGAATCGCAATTTCATCTTGATCAAATGCAATTAATTTTCCCCCTTCCATTAGCTGGGATAATAAATAGGAACTATGTCCTCCACCACCTAGCGTACAATCGACATATGTACCACCTGGTTTTATATCCAAACCATCTACTGTTTCTTTTAAAAGAACTGTTACGTGTTTAAACATTGTTGCACCTACTTTTTGCAAAATAATTACGTTGAATGTCTCTTTTTCTTCCTAATAAACCACCCAATATGTCGGGAAATTAATGCTACGAAAATATGTCACATCCAACTTGGCGTCAGTGGAAATCTAATATCCACAAATCGCAGTTTCACTTTATTATATACTAAATTTTATCATTTTTTGCGGGAAATTAAATAAAAACATGTCGAAAAACACAATAATACGTTTACATTTTGTTCTATTTTGTCATGTACATGTGCTTTATTATAAATATCATACTCTCGAACGTCCTGTTAGATAATTCAGAAAAAATCACTTTACAGTTAATTCCACGTGCAAAAAATAAAATCCTGCTCCTAAGAGCAAGATTTTATAGTTTTATAATATGATGGTTCCCGTTCCAAGAGTACGATTGCTTCATTACTCGTTCAACAAAATCTAATCCAAACTGATTTAAATAATAACATATATTCCATACCCGTTCTTGCGGAGCACCTAGCGGACGGAGCGCGTATTGTAAACGGCGAAATTTATTCAGCTCTACTTCATGTTTTTTCTCAACATTTCGCTTTAACATTCTTTCTAGCAACTCAATTTGCTCTTTAATTTTCCGCTCATTTTTCTCAGCGAATTGCTGCAATCCTGGGTCTATTTTTTTTACAAACTGTTGTAAAGAAGTATGAACATCCATCATTTTCTCTGTCGCTTCTATAAACTGATTGTCAATTGGTTCTTCTATTTGGTTAGAAAGCCACTCTTCACGTAGCATATCTATGTCATTTACAAATGGATCACTCTCTTGTAATTGTAAATCATGTAAATCTGTTATAATATCGCGTTCCATATAACTAATTGTGAGTCTTGGAACAACAGGAGGCATCTGAAAACCAAGCACATGAAATACTTGCTGCAATTCACTCCAGTAAGCAATTTCACCAGGCCCTCCAATAAACGCTAATGTCGGAAATATATATTCTTGCATAAGTGGTCTTGTTACAACATTATTACTAAATCGTTCCGGACTTTTTTCCATTTCCGCTATCAACTCTTCATACGAAAATGAATAAATACCATCTTTTCCAACAAATTTCCCATTCTCTTCTTCTAACAACACACGCTCTTCATCAATTTGCATAAATATGTGCACTGCATTTGATTTTGTTTCAATAATCGGTTTATATCCTTGTTCCTTTACTAATTGCTGTTGTTTTTGAAGACTCATTTGCACTTCTTTATATCGACTTAGTATTTGTTTAAAAAAAGAAACTTCTAACTTTCTTAACGCTGGATGATGGGAATCAACGAGAATCAATCCTGAATCTACAAATAATTTCATAATAAGATGCGCAAAGAAATCTACATATGTACGAGAATTCTGCAAAGCATCTTCAACAAACTGTAATACATCCTTTGTAAAATTCGTTTCCGGATATGTTTTGAAAATTTCTTCAATCCACTTTCTACAGTCTTCTATTGAAAGATCAGATTCAGATGCACTTGCCTTTTTTGGATGACGATCATGGAAAATCGTCTTTTTTATTTTTTTATTTTTCGTTACAAACATATGATTAATTTCATCGATATCGTGGTCTTCACCAGCAATCCAAAAAACAGGAACTACACGAACTCCTAAAGTTGCTTCTTTTTCTTTTGCAAGCTGTAAAATCGAAATAATTTTATGCACAGTATAAAGAGGTCCTGTTAATAGTCCTGCTTGTTGTCCTCCAACAACAACATATGTATTTTCATCCGCTAGCGCCTCTATATTCCGAAGAGTATGCTCTCCAGCACGTAAATTAGTATTATATTCCAATAAATGTGCCACTAAGTCTTGACGGAAAAACTTCTTATCACGTAAATCATACAGACGCCGCCCGAATCCATCTTCTGTCAACGGATAATCGAAGAATGCCTGCACTTCTTTTCTACCCTTCATATAGTCCGCCACAACACCTTGTAGTGGAACAGAGATTTCTTTTATCTCCATATAATTCTTCCTTTCCTATCCTGTTCTCTCACCAATCCAAATTGTAGTCAATGTTTGATGTAAAAGCAAAGAATATCTCTTATACTTCTAATCCCTTTATTGAATTGTATAAAAATTGCAGTGTGGGAACTTGCTTTCGCTGTTTCCTAGCTTCTTCTATCGCATAGCCAATAATAGCATCAATTTCCGTTTCCCGATTCTCTTTTACGTCAGCTAACATAGAGGATGTATTACTGGATGTTGTTTCACATACATGACAAACCATTTGCCACATCTCTTCTTTTTTTTCCTCCCCTACAAGGAACATGACCTCCTGAAATATTTGCTCCATCACTTTATAAAAAAAAGGATTCGATAGTAATTCTCCGTTTTGTATACCAAATAAAGCCGTTAGTGGATTAATGCAGGCATTTATTACAAGTTTATAACTCATTGTTTGTTTCCAATCTTCTTCTACTTGCACCGAAAAATACTTTGAGGAAAAACAATCCAATAGTGCCCCAAATTGAGACCAATCACCATTTACTACTCCAAATTTCGTAACCCCTACTCCTGTATGGTGCACTGTGTATTCATTTTCTTTTTTTGCCCCATGCTCCACAATCCCCACCGCTACATTTTCACACTTTATTTCGTGTAATATATCCAGATGAGACATTCCATTTTGCAAAAAGATAATCTGCCTTTGTTCTTTTATGAAAGGAAGTATATTCGCTAAATGATATTGTTTTACAGCAATAAACGTATAGTCCATTTGTTCACCTACAATACTCTCTAATGGCGTAACATTTGGAAATACCGTTTCCTTTCTTCCCTTACGAATACAGCTTATTCCCTCCTGCATTAACTTTTCAGTTTGTTCTACCGTTCTTGTAAATAATGTAACATCCTGTTTGTTCTTTTTTAAATAAAATGCAAAAAGAAGACCAATAGCTCCCGGACCAACAATCCCAATCTTCATCTCTATCCCCTCAGAATCTCCTAACGAATACAAAGAAGAAAGATATCCTGTAATCAATTAGAAGCCTTCTGATTACCTCCCCTCTATAACTCATCCTAACATTGAGTATATCTTATTTATATTTCAACAACTAAAAGTACATTTCATAAATATATATAAATTCCCTTCATACGACTAGTGTAGCAAATCCTCAAAAAAAATACTGAAAGAAATATTCTATTTCCTTCATAAAAATGAAAAAATAAGTTATAATATTATTGAAAATATTTATACTTTTCTTTATTTTACAAAACGAGAAAAGGATGTGTTGTAATGACATTCCCAAAAGTTGAGCGCTTGCTCATCAATTATAAAACGTTAGACGAATTTAAAAAATTTAAGGGCTGTGGCGCTCAAGAACTCTCCATGTTTGAAGAGTTACAAGCAAATATTATTGAAAATGATAGTGAGTCCCCATTTTACGGCATTTATTACGGCGGATCCCTTATCGCACGTATGAGCTTGTACATGAGGAGACATGGTGAATCAAATCTTGAGATTACTGGATCTTACGTAGAACTCTCTAAACTTGAAGTGTTACCAAACTTTCAAAAACAAGGTTTTGGTCAAATGCTTGTTAATTATGCAAAACAACTACAATTTCCAATCAAAACAACAGCTCGTATTCAATCCGCTGCATTTTGGGAGAAACTAAACTTCGGGCAAATATCAACCACTGATGGCGAATTTTACATTTGGCATCCAGAAGCTAATTTGAATGCGGTTACAAATGAAGAATCCGCATAAAATAAAAACAGCTGTTATTCAGCTGTTTTTATTTTTTCACCTTTTCTAATGTTTCATGCTCATAAATGGTATCTCTTTCTTTTGTTTCTAGTACCATCACACTTCTTTTTCGATCAATATAATCAAGCAAAGTACGATACTCTTCTTCATATACAGATACACGCTCAAGAAGCCATTCCTTTTCCTTTTGTAACAATTCAATTTTTTGGTGTAATTCTTTTAATTCTTTTTCATCTTTATATTTTTGTAAGAAGTTAATAACATCGTCTAATGTAATTGATGTAGGAGAAAACTCCACCACTTTTGGTTGCCTTACTACATAATTCTCTACCTTACGAATTTGTTTTGCCTCTTCAATACGTTCTTTATACTGCTTTCTAACGTAAGAATTCCACCTAAATCCGCATGCTGCAGGTGTACGAGATAAATGTCTACCTACCTCTTTAAATGCGGAAAGCTGGGTTCCTCCTTCACGAATATGCCGGAGTACCACTTCTGCCAGAAGTAAATCTTCATCATCAGTCCATGCATCTTGTCTTGTTGTCGCCATTCCTCTAGTCCTCCTTATGCATTTTTTATTAAACATATGCAGTTACTAGAAAAGATAGAATACCAACATATAAAGAATAATACAAAAAAAAATAAACGCAGAAGAATATCTTCTGCGTTTATTTCCACAATTACTTGCTGATTACTTCTTTACCTTTGTAAGTACCGCATGCTTTACATACACGGTGAGCTAATTTCGCTTCACCACAGCTTGGGCACTCTACCATACCAGGTACTGATAATTTGAAATGCGTACGACGCTTTCTTTTTACTGTTTTAGAAGTTCTTCTAAAAGGTACAGCCATTCTTCCCACCTCCTTAAAAGAAATAGTTATTTTCATATGAAGGCCTGAACCAGTCTTCCGATTATTTGTCAAAAAACTTCGCAAGTCCTGCTAACCTTGGATCAACAGGCTTTTCTTTGCTTTCTTCCGAAATCACTTGCCAGTCTTGACCTTGCGTTGGTGCTCCACCGGAAACATCATCACTGAAAATTTGCATTGGAATCTCCAAAAGTATATTTTCCTTGATTATTGGGAGTAAGTCAAGTACTTCTCCTTCTAAGTAATGGATTTCCGCTTCCGTTTCATACTCTTCTTCTGAAGTTTGGAACACCTCAGTTGTTTTAATGTCAAATGGTAATGTTACATCTACTAAAGAGCGAGAACATGGTAAAACCATGCTTCCAGTTATATGTAGATGAAACGTAAACTTACTGGAGCCAAAATCAACTCTACCTGTTACATGGACAGGATTAATTTCTCGAATTTCTTTCTCGACTTCTTTTAGCTCACTTACATCTACCATCTCATCCAATGCCAATCCTTTATGTCTCAATTTGTTTAATTGATGGATGGACCATTTCATATCATATCACCTCAAGGCAACAAACAAAATTATAGCTAGCCATTTTATATTTGTCAATGTTTTTTCTTTACACTATAATGAAGTCATTATAGGAAATAATATATAGATTATCATGTTTTTAGAAAAGATGCTACATCGAAAGGAGAGATTATCATAAAGGCAAGCGGTATTATTGTTGAATATAACCCCTTTCATAACGGTCATGCTTATCATGTGCAACAAACAAAAAAGTTAACACAGTCCGACATTACAATCGCTGTCATGAGCGGATCATTTTTACAACGTGGTGAACCAGCTCTCTTATCAAAATGGTTCCGAACCAAGATGGCTCTAGCCGGTGGTATAGATCTTGTTGTTGAACTCCCTTATACATTCGCAACACAAAAAGCCGAAACATTTGCTAACGGTGCTATTTCTATTTTAGATGCCCTTGGCGTTTCTGAAATTTGCTTCGGCAGTGAGGATGGAGAGGTTCAAAACTTCTATAATACCATTTCTTTACGCCAAAAGGAAAAAGATACTTTCAATCAACTTGTGCAGCAATTTATGGATGCTGGAAACAGCTATGCCAAAGCAACTTCTCAAGCCTTCTCACACATCTTATCGGACGTCAATACTGTTGATATGTCCCAGCCAAATAATATATTAGGCTTACATTACATTGAAGCGATTCTTTCTCAGAAAAGTTCCATTCATGCACATACCATTGAAAGGTTCGCATCTCATTACCATGACGAAACCTTTCAAGATAACCATATTGCAAGTGCGACTAGCATTCGCAAACAATTATTTAGTGAAAATGATTCATTCACAACCATTTATCCATTTGTACCCAATTGTACCGCATCTTTTTTAGAAAGCTATAAACAAACGTATCATACACTGCATTGTTGGGAGGAGTATTTCCCATTTTTTAAATATAGACTTTTGACAATGTCTTCCAAGGATTTACAACATATATATGAGGTAGAGGAAGGATTGGAGCATCGTATTTTATCAAAAATACATAATACCTCTTCATTTCTTACTTTCATGGAGGCATTAAAAACAAAACGTTATACATGGACTAGATTACAACGGGTATGTACACATATTTTAACAAATACAACAAAAGAAGAAATGGAAAAGGCACATATACAGCAACATGCACCATATATCCGTTTACTTGGTATGTCACAAAAAGGACAAACTTATATTTCGAAACACAAAAAAAATCTAGGACTCCCGCTTCTTACTCATACGAAAACATTTCAACATCCCGTTCTAGATATAGAGCGCAAAGCAAATGCTGTTTATTTTTCAGTGCTACAAGAACCTTTACGTACAAAATGTATACAAAAGGATATAACTCAGCATCCTATTCGGTATGATGAAACAACGAATAATTTTTTATAAAAAAACCTCTCTAGGGCGAGAGGTTTACTTTTTTTCTGACATTTTTTCTAAATATGCTAGCGCATCATCTAATGTATCTACTGGTACAATTTTCATCTTTGTTTTTATATCTTTCGCTGCTTCAAGCGCTTCTTTATAATTCGATTTCTTTGCCCCTTTTTCATTTGGAGCAAAGAATATTTCTGCACCCGCATCACTAGCAGCTACAACTTTTTGTTGAATACCACCAATCGGACCAACTTCTCCCTTTTCATTAATGGTTCCCGTTCCAGCAATCTCATGACCTTTTGTCATATCCTCTTCAGTCAATTGATTATAGATTTCCAATGTAAACATTAATCCTGCTGATGGTCCCCCAATTTCATGTGAATCAATTTTCACCCTTGGATCTACTACTAAGTCCCTTTCAGTAACAATGGAAACTCCAATACCAACACGTCCCTTGCCATCAGGAATTTGTTTTAGCGTTAGTTTTTCTGTAGAACGTTTCCCCCCACGAATATACTCAATATTTACTACATCCCCTTCTTTTTTACCTGACATATATGCAATAAATTGGTCTATCGCTTCAAAAGGCTGACCGTCAACAGCGACAATTATATCCCCAAGTTTTAATTTCCCTTCAGCGGACATATTTTTCGCAATCCCAGCAACTAAAACCCCTTTGTTTTGAAAGGAAACTGAACGATTTGCTCGCTTATACGCATTATAAATGGCTGCGTTTTGAGAATCTTTCATTGCATACGCTTGGCGGAATTGATATTCTTCATCACTCTCACCTTTTTGCAAAATCTCCTCTGCTTTAGAAATGTGATTATATTTATTAAATTGGGCAGCTATTAGATTTACAACATTCGCAGGCCCCATCGAAACGGTCACGAGCATAAAATCACCTGACTCTTTCTTCCCACCATCAACTTGTACATATGGTTCTAATTTCGCCGCCATACCTGGTTTTGTTACATAATATGGTAGACGTACATAGACAAGCAACATTGCTAATATAACGCCAATTAAAATTGCATATATAAAACGAAAACGCTTAAACATTATTTTTCTCCTTCCACTGCTCAATTAATAAGTAAATTTTCTGAATGTGTTTTTCGGCCTCTTCTTCTCCAACTCGAATAATGTCTTCGATATTGGTAAAAGCACGAGAACTAAACTGTTCTACTGCCGGGCGCATCATTAAGTCTGAAGCAATTTGCCGATTAACAACAAGTTCATGCTGCATAATCTCAATACTCTGCATGATAACATCATAAATGGATGTAACTTCTCCGTTCACCTTAATAGGAGATACATCTACAGCAATTACAATATCAGCTCCTAAGTCTTTAACAACGGATACAGGGATGCGATCAATCACTCCGCCATCCACTAATAAACGACCATCTATTTTTTCAGGTACAAACACTCCTGGCACAGAAATACTCGCCCTCACCGCATCAGCAATAGAACCGCTTGTAAATACAACTTTTTCCCCCTTTAAAATGTCAGTGGCCACAACTGCAGTTGGGATATCTAACTCTTCTAAATTTTTATTATATGTAAACATTTTAATCATATCTTTTACCCGTTTTCCAGAAATAAATCCCATTTTCGGTACAGTAAAATCCAAATAGTATTTTCGTTTAAATAATGTGGCCATTCGATAGAGTCTCTCCACGTTGCAACTCGCTGCATAAAATGTCCCAATTAACGCCCCCATACTACTTCCAGCAATCATATGAATGGGAATATTCGCCTCTCGTAACACTTTAATCACCCCGACATGCGCAAAGCCTTTCGCACCTCCAGATCCAAGAGCTAAGCCTATTTTTGGTTCATTCATTTCTCTCACCCTTTAAATTTTTTCATCCTCTTTTTCATACTTATGGTCTAAATTCACCATGTATCCACGTATACTGAAATGAACGTTTTTTGGGACAAAGGGGGCTACGTTAAAATGTATGAAAAATGGAAAACAGCTTTTCTCACCATAACGATGATATTTCTAACATTTTCTCTCGTACTTCACCCCCAAGCCGCTTTGCAATCTTCTATTCGCGGATTAAATATATGGTGGGAAGTTGTCTTTCCTTCACTACTACCTTTTTTTATCGTTGCGGAGCTTTTAATTAGTATAGGTGTTGTAAAGTTTATCGGTATTATATTAGAACCGCTTATGCGCCCGCTCTTTCGTGTGCCTGGTATTGGCGGATTTGTTTGGGCAATGGGAATGGCCTCCGGCTTCCCTGCGGGCGCCAAATTAAGCGCAAGACTCCGGAAAAGTAATCAGCTAACGCAAATAGAAGCGGAACGACTCGTATCATTTACCAACTCTTCAAATCCATTATTTATTTTTGGAGCTGTTTCTATTGGCTTTTTTAACAATCCTAAATTAGGTTTCATACTAGCTGCTGCACATTATGTTAGCAACCTTACTGTCGGATTACTTATGCGTTTTTATGGAAACAACAATACTTACATACAAGAAAAACAATCCATTCAAAAACGTCCCTTACAACACGCTTTTTCAATTCTCCACGAGACGCGTTTACAAGAGAACAGACCAATTGGAAAACTACTTGGTGATGCTATTATCTCCTCTATTCAAACTTTACTCATGATTGGTGGATTTATTATTTTATTCTCCGTTTTAAATAAAATGATTACTGTCTTCCAACTCACGGCAGCACTAGCTTTTATTATGCAACATATTTTAAAATTCTTCCAACTGTCACCACACTTTAGCATTCCCATCCTATCAGGACTTTTTGAAATGACACTAGGTAGCCAAATGATCAGCCAAACCAATCAGACTACAATTCTTGAACAAGCAATGGTAACGAGCTTTATCCTTGCATTTAGCGGCCTTTCTATCCAAGCTCAGGTAGCGAGTATTTTAGCCGAAACTGATATTCGCTTTAAACCCTATTTCTTTGCAAGAATTATCCAAAGTATTCTCGCCCCAATTTACACTTTTATATTTTGGGTACCACTTTATGAAAAATTACATTCTTTTTCACCAAATCAACAAGATATCCCTGTTTTTTTATCAAACCATGCTTCTATTCTTGCAAAGACTTGGGAAATATTGCTTCGCTACGGTCCTACTTTTACACTATTTTGTTTATATCTATATGTTATTTTATTATTCTTACGCATAATAAACAAAGAAAAACCCCGTTCATCTTAACGGGGTTTGAAACTTTTCTTTTAAAGCGTGCTCTACAACAGAAGGAACAAGGCCAGCTACATTTCCACCATAACGAGCCACTTCCTTCACAATGCTCGAACTTAAAAATGAATATTGATTATTTGTCATAATAAAAAAGGTTTCAATATTTTCGTCTAACTTACGATTCATCGATGTAATTTGCATCTCATATTCAAAATCAGAAACTGCACGTAAACCACGTAAAATTGCGTTTGCATTACGCATTTTTGCATATTCAACTAACAGTCCGCTATGCGAATCAACTTTTACGTTTGGAATATCTTTTGTTGCTTCTCGAATTAGCTCTAGGCGCTCTTCTACTGAAAAGAACGGTTTCTTGGAAGAATTGTTTAAAACGACAACATATACTTCGTCAAACACCTTTGCGCCTCTTTTAATAATATCCAAATGCCCAAGAGTTATCGGATCAAAACTCCCTGAAGAAATTGCTATGCTTGTCATTCGGTCCCCTCACCTTCATGCTTATAAATAGAAATCGCTGTCATACCATAATTTTCTGCTCTTACCTTTACAAGTCCCCCTATTGCTTCCGGTAAGACTACATCATCCCCATGTTCTGCCATAATCAATCCATCTTCGTTCAATAATCCGTGTTGGTCCATAACACTAATTAATGAAATGATTTTTTGATCTTTGTATGGTGGATCTAGCAGTATGAGATCAAATGATAGTTCACGTTTAATTAACGCCTTCAAAGCGCGCTCTGCATCATTTCTATACACTTCAGCTTGGTCATGTACTCTACAGCTTTCTAAATTTTGATGAATAACCTTCACCGCTTTATTATCCCGATCAACAAAAATGGCTTTGTCAACCCCTCTGCTAAGCGCTTCAATCCCAAGCCCTCCGCTACCTCCAAACAAATCGAGGGCAATTCCTCCTTCGAAATAAGGACCAATCATATTAAAGATGGCTTCTTTTACCTTATCTGTTGTCGGTCGCGTTGTATTACCTGGCACAGCCTTAAGCGGATGCCCTTTACATTTTCCAGAAACTACTCTCATTTGCTGTCACTACCTTTATTTCAATCTATCGAGCGATTATTACAAACGCATATTCGTTTGGTTAACCGCTATCAAACCTCACTGTTTTTTGGGTGTTTTTCCATTAAAGGATAAACAAATCCGCTATCTATTAAAAGAAAAACTAATTTATTTCGTTAAAAAAGTCATCATTACATGATAACTTTCCAGTATCCCTTATGTATATTCATCTCGCTATTGGCGAGTCAGATCCCTCTCTACTAACGCAAGTTTCACTTTATCTTTTTTATCCTATCATAAAATAAAAAAAAGAAAAATACAAAGCCTACGATAAATTTTAAATTCATTATGTATATCTTCATTTAGATTGGACATAAATAAATATAACAACATCACCTTCGATGTTGTTGCCAACCGCGGAGAAGACTTACGTTTCCCCATAAGTTCTTCCTCCGGTTTCTCCTCTCCCTTTGCCTTCTTACTAGTACATACTAGTATAAGAAGGGCCCTGCTTTGCAGGGTTTTTTTTCTTTGTCTGCTTTTCATTTTAAAAACGAAGTGATACAGTAAAAGAAAGAGGAGGAAATAATATGATTCAACGTTTTATTGAACTAGGAGAAGGCTACTCCGATTTATATGAATTACTTGAGATTGCAAAGACAAATAAAGATCGTGTATCACATATGTTACAATTTGAAACCTTAAAAAATGATAAAAAAGTATGCTCACTTGTTGTTGTTCTTAAACCTACAACGGTTGGGAATTTCCAACCGCTATATATATGCCGCGAAGGGATTCCTATACTTGAAGGTACAAAAAGTAAACGAATCGTTTTATTCGAGGAAACAGCGGAACAAATCGAAAAAAACGTTACTTCTTTTACTGTAAAACCTTCTACAATTTTCCCAGAAAAAGAATTATATTTTAATCACCTTATCGGTATTTTACGAATGAATCATTTCATTCCTCCAATGCAATAGCAATTTATACTCATTGTATTTTTATTAAAATAAAGAAACCCCCACCAAAATAGTGGGGGTCTTTCTCTTTAACTATAGTCGTATTCTTTCGCGCGATCCGGACGTGAATTTTCAAATTCCGTTTTAAGAAATGGGCGATATGACTGCTCAATTTTTTTCACAAAAGGAAGTTTATTTAGCTTTTGTATCATATGCTCTATTTGTTCCATATCACAATATACAACTGCATATTTCAAACGCTTTGATATGTAATGAATATTACCATATTTCCTTAAAATCTTGGCATGTTTCAATGAATGTAAATAAACAATCATACTTTGTCGTTGCCCGAACATAATCTTCTCCATCTTCTCCTTTTATATACTCATATTCTTGTATCTTATAAACATCAATCAGAAATTTGTGAAATTATAGTACATTGTTAAACGAATTCTGTATACGTTTTCTTCCATATTCTAAAAAACGGGGCACATCACCCCGTTTTTTTACAACCACAACTTCCACCAGAGCCACAACCGCCTCCGCATCCACCTGCATCAAAAAACGGATTTCCAGTAGGAACTTTAATAGCAGATGATACTTCGGAACCAATCGCTACACTGACTTCATCTAATAGTTTTTGCAAAGCATTTTCCGCTTTTTTAAAAGCAGCTATCTTTTCATGCAAATCTACAGAACGTTTTAATTCTCGCATATTTTTCGAAACGAAAGTATAATCAGGATGATATTTTCCAAAGCGTTGCACTTCTTCATATCGCTCTTTCATTGCTGTAAATTGACTAATTAATGTTTGAGCTTCCAAATCTTCCTGTAACGCCTTATAACATTCTCGATAACCCTTTGCTATATCTGAACAGACAATCGCTTTTGCAAGCTGTTCTGCCTCGTCTAATATCATTACGCTTTCAAGCGTCGCTACAATCATGAGAGACACCTCCGAGTATCCATCATAACACATTTAAAACAGAACTACTAATTTGAATATCCCATCTGAATATAAAGTAAAAAGTCCGATTACCGAAAACCATCATCCGTCATAATTTCTTATACGCAAATATGCTCCGCGATATTATATCGTAGCACGTCCCAGCTTCCATTTTCCTCTTTTACATAACTAATGCAGGCATTTTTCAATGGAGTTTTAAATGTAATTTCATCAGGGGAGATTGCATTTAAAATTGCTTTTATCGCATGTGAATGTGCAACGATAATAACGCGCTTACCTGCATGTACTTGCGCAACATCTTGCAATGCAGAAAAGCAACGATTTACAATCTCTTCATCTGTCTCCATACCTTCTACATTTCCCTCTGCAATCAGCTCTCTAACTGTGGAAACGGGTTTCCCTGAAGCTTCGCCAAAATTCCGTTCAACAAACCGCTCATCAAGAAGAATAGAATGTATTCCAACAGCGTTACTAATCATCTGAGCTGTTTCCTGCGCTCTAATTAAGGGACTGCTGATAATCACATCCCATGTGTCCAATTGCAACGCAGCTGCACTTTGACTTGCTTGCTTTTTCCCAACTTCATTAAGTGGAATGTCTTCACGCCCTTGAATAATCTCTTGAAAATTCCAATCAGTTTGTCCATGTCGTACTAAACAAATTTCCGTCATGCTATAACTCCTTTTTTCAATAATCCTTTTCTATTGTAACAAAAGTTTCGCATGACGGACATAGTTTTCCCATCCAATTACGTTGCATTTTGCTGCTTCATATATTGAAACATGTCAATCATAATAGAAGCAACCGCCAATTGATTTTGAAATTTTGCAACTTTGTCCGGGATTGTCTTTTTATAATACTGTAAAGCAGCTAATTCAAATGCCTCCTTTTCCTCCGGATTACGTGATAATTTTCGATACCAATGGGGTTGTTCACGAATATAACGCCCTAAATCTTCATCAGCTTTTATAAATTCCATAAGCTCTGCCCTCATCCTCTTTCCTCCTAATCTTTTCGAAAGAAAAATGGATTGTTTTCAGAAGTTCTTTGCTCAGGTTGTGTACGATTCCCTTGAAATTGCTGAATAACCTGTTGCACACTCCCAATAGCACTCGTTACATTAGCTAGATGTTGCTGCATTTGCTCTGCATCTAATTTTTTTAAAAAAGAAAGCATTTGTCCCATCAAATCGACGGCTTTTTCATCATTGTTTTCTTGAGCTGGAGAAGAAATCGTTTCTCCATCTGCTTTATACACCTTCCACATTTCATCTTGTTCTCCAAGTAAATACCATTCCTCATAAAATTGTTGCCATGTTTTTTGACCATTTCGAACTTCATGAACCATTTTAGGGTGATGGTTTACAAACTCTTTAAACTGTTGAACAGAAGGATGTAACGGTCCTTTTGTTTTTGTCATAATCCTCACCTCTTCAGATGTATCTACTATATTGTAAGAAAAAAAAGGCGCATGGTTCGCCTATTTTTAAACGATTCATGCACCTTTTCCTATTTTCTAATGAAATTTTGAGTATAAAATTTATCGAAGACTCCAACACCTAGTCCAGTAAATTGTTCATTTAGCAAGTTTTTCCGATGTCCTTCACTATTCAACCAACCTTGTACTGCAGCGATCCCATCAGTATGCTGTGCTGCTATATTTTCACCTGCAAGTTGAAATGCGACTTGACCACGTTGTAATCGATCTCCTAAAGTCCCAAATTCCGGCGAATCATGCGAAAAATAATTATTCTCTTTCATATCCTTGCTATGCCCAAAAGCCACTTCAGCTGTTTGTTGATCCCATGTTAGTAACGGTAGTTGATGACGACTACGAATAATATTCGTCAAATCTAGA
The DNA here is from genome assembly GCF_000374885.1 of Bacillus sp. 105MF. Classification (NCBI taxonomy): domain Bacteria; kingdom Bacillati; phylum Bacillota; class Bacilli; order Caryophanales; family Bacillaceae; genus Bacillus; species Bacillus sp. 105MF. Next base: position 207,451 of record NZ_KB895567.1, read on the forward strand.
ATTTGTTGCATATTGCCATGTTCTATTTGTGTCATTTTCTCTGGAGTAATTGGCTGCTCCGCCCCTAACTCTCCAGAATAAACAAGCTGATACGGCCTTTGTCGAAGCAATGTCTCATCATCCATATACCGAATTCCGACAAGTTTATGTGTGAATCGGTCAAAGTATAACTGCGCCCAACCATCTTCTTCTATCGAAACAAGTGGTTGTTCTGCAATTTCAGTATCAGATAATTCAAATTGGTAGCTGTTTCTTCCTTTTTTCAAAGAAATTTCATGTGAGAATGGATTTTTTTTATAGACATCTTCATATTTTTCATCCATACGAAATGGAACTACATCCACTTTATTACCAGCAACATAAGCTGTTACAATTTTATGTTCTGCAACACCAAACTGCACATATTGTGATAAATCTTGATTATAAATCCACCATTCGTAACCATACGCAGAAGGTTCGATTCGAGCTGGCTCACCCCATTTTGCTAATAAACTTTCCGAATCCCCTCCTATTAATTGGGAGATTGTCTCTGGAAATCCTTCTTTTATCTGTTTCTTTTTCTTAACAATCTTATGTTCCTGCTTAGAATGAGATGGCTGTAATATATATTGCGAAACGAGTAATTTCCCGTATAAATCAATAGCTAAAATAAAAACCGTAATCATTACGATACGTAATAATTTCTTCAAACAATATACCTCCTGGTCAAACATAAAATTGAGATATACACAAATGCCTGTCTTCTCTTTTGTGTGTACCGCACTATTTTCACTATATCATATTTAAATAAAAAAAGCCGTGATTCTCCCTTTTCTCTCAATACGAATTGCGATTTCTCATTATTCATACTATTATAAAATTAAAGGTTTTCAAATAAAGATGAGGAGGTATTCCATGCAATTTACAAATTCAAAACTTATAGGGGCGACCATTGATTTTACACTGCTCACGGAAGTTATGCAAAATCAACGTTTTGTACTTGCTGGACAGTGGGACTATGAGCGGGTTACATATGACTATAAATTTGAAATATTGAAGGATGTATATTATTTACGGATACAAGGCTTTGCGGTAGAAGGGGAAATCGGAGGACGCCATGCACAAGTTAAATTACTTCCACCATTGTTAGGAAAACATTACTATCCACATGGCGTTGAATATGGTGAAAATGAAGTTTTCCCTGCAAACGTAATCCAAAAAAGCGAACAACTCTTGCAAAATATTGAAAAAAAACTAAAGGAATTTGCAGTTATAGAATAGTAAAGAAGGTGTATCCATGTGATACACCTTCTTTATTTTGGTTGCAAATAAGGAGGCACTTTCTGTAGTTGCTCCTCATCTTTTTTACGTTCTTTACGTGCCCATTTAAAAAACACATAGCCAATAATTGTACCATACACTATTTCCTGGACAATTTTCATAATGATACCGCCTGTTTGTTGATCTTGCACAATCGGCATCCAATGTAAAAATTCTGGTCCGGTTATGTTTAAATCACTCAATGTTCCTGCAGGTACACAGAGCTCCATCGCTTTCATCCACGCACTCGGATCCGTATATGTAGCAAACAACGATTCACTAGCAAATATGATTAGCGCACAAGCTGGTGTCAATAATACACCGTTCGCAAACATGTACCCAATTTTCTTTATTTCACTTAATGTTTGATACTCCGGTAATGGATTTAGCATAGGCCACCACATCATCATTGCTGTAAAAAATAAAACAGCAAGAAAAATAGGATGAGCAACTTGATTTTGCTTTACAGCATCAAAAACAACAGGCAAATGATAAATAGAAAATAATCCATTAAATACAAACAGAGCAATAAGCGGTTTTGTAAACATAATCAATATCACTTGGATAAAACGGAAAGAGGTAATATATGTGTATAACCAAACTGGAATCCCTAATAACAATAATGGTGGTACAGCGATGTACATCACTGCCATTTCAAACATATGTGCACTAAATACAATATGTCCAAGTAAATCAATAGGCCCACCTTTTACAAGATACAACAGGATAATCCCAGTCGTAAAATAAAACATTTGCTTTTTATTTACCTTTTCTGCATTATCGAACCGATTTCTATACGGCCCGATAATAAGAAAGTAACAGATAAGGATAGACACCATAAAAAGTAAAAAGATCGGGCTCCATAAAGCTTGAAAACCAAATATCCATAAGTTGCCCATTTTACACCCACCCTTTCAATATGAACTCCTTACCCTCATAGGAAAAAGGGAGCGAAGATAACTTCAAGCTCCCCATCCTTTACTTTTTAAACCCAAACAATTGTCATAAAAGCTAAAATGGTTAACAACCCTATCAATAATCCAGAATATAAGAAAAAGGTTGCTGCTTCATGTCCCTTATGACTCATATGCATGAAATAATACAATTGAAATATTACTTGAACAACAGCTAATAGTAAAATAAATGGTACAGAGAAAAGAGGACTAAATGTTTTCGGATAAGCGACTGCCACAAAAGCTACAATCGTTAAGAAAATCATTAGACCAAATGTAATCACTTGATGTCTCATTTCCTCAGCACTTTTTTTTCTACGATAAACAAGATCTACTTTTGAGTTACTTGTATTTGTTTGCTTTATCGCCATTGTTTATCCCACCATTCCCATCAAGTATACTACAGTGAAAATAAACACCCATACTACATCAATAAAGTGCCAGTAAATAGATGCAACGTAAAACTTTGGAGCATTATATAAATTCAGCCCGCGCTTCGCATTCCGAAAAACTAATGTTAAGATCCATAATAATCCGAACAATACGTGTAATCCATGAGTTCCAACAAGCGCATAAAACGCTGAACCAAATGCACTACTTCTCATCGTATGTTTGAATTCGTGTGTATAATGATAAAATTCATAAATCTCAAACCCTAAAAACCCTAATCCTAATAGTACTGTAACAAGTAACCAAAGCTGCATTTGCTTAAAGTTAAAGTTCTTCATATGATACATCGCATACACGCTTGTTAAACTACTTGTTAACAAAAGCATCGTCATAATAAAGACAAGTGGCATTTGAAACATTTCTTGAGAAGTGGGGCCACCGTTTGTAGAATTTTTTAACGCTAAATATGTGCCAAATAAGGAAGCGAACAATACAGTTTCGCCTCCAAGAAATAGCCAAAATCCAACAAACTTATTTTTCCCCTCAAGGGTTGCTTTTTCAGGCTCTGCTGGAAACGTTTCATTTGTTAATTTTTCCTCTACATGCATTACGCCGTGCCCCCCTTATCATCTAAATCTTCTTTATGAATATGATAACCATGATCATCAATTACTGAACGTAAGAACATTGCACCAAATGTAATGATAAGTCCAATAATTGCAACCAATAACCAAAACTTATCTTTCCCACCTTGCATGTACATCGCACCAAATGCTGCTATAAATAATCCAAGAGATATAACAAATGGTGAAAATGAAGGGTTTGGCATATGAATATCACTAACAGGCTCTGCTGGTGTTATTTCTTTATTCCCTTCACGTTTTTCAATCCAGAACGGATCTAATCCGCGAACGAATGGTAATTGTTTAAAATTGTATTCTGGTGTAGGTGCAGGCATTGTCCATTCTAATGTACGAGCATCCCACGGATCGCGGCCAGCTTTCTCTTTAGACAACGATGTTTTCACAACATTAAATAACAGAACGATCGTTCCTAGCCCCATAAATACAGCACCAATCGAACTAATTAAGTTCCCCGTTTCTAATCCTTGGCCTGGTAAATACGTAAAGTAGCGACGTGGCATACCAATTAAACCAAGGAAATGCTGGATAAAGAATGTTAAATGGAAGCCGATAAAGAACAACCAAAATGTTATTTTCCCCAAGGTTTCATTTAATACTTTGTTAAACATAAGTGGCCAATAATAATGTGCACCTGCTAATAGTCCAAATACAACTCCACCAACGATTACGTAGTGAAAATGCGCTACAACGAAATAGTTATCATGGAATTGATAGTCAGCTGGAGCCGAGGCAAGCATGACCCCTGTTACACCACCCATTACAAATGATGGAATAAAAGCAACAGCCCACATCATTGGCGTTGTAAACCTGATACTTCCACCCCACATTGTAAAGAGCCAGTTAAATATTTTAATACCAGTCGGAACTGCAATTGCCATTGTTGCAACTGAGAAAATAGCGTTCGCAACAGGTCCAAGACCAACTGTAAACATATGATGCGCCCATACCATAAATCCTAAAAATCCAATTAACACCGTTGCAAATACCATAGATGAGTAACCAAATAGTCGTTTTTTAGAGAATGTAGCGAAAATTTCTGAGAATATTCCGAAAGCTGGAAGGATAAGAATATACACTTCTGGATGACCGAAGATCCAGAATAAATGTTCCCATATAATCGTGTTCCCCCCTAAAGCTGGGTTAAAGAAACTTGTGCCAAATAAGCGATCTAACATAAGTAGTGCCAATCCCACTGTTAATGGTGGGAAAGCAAATAAAATAAGTGAAGAAGTTACAAATGTTGTCCATGTAAACATTGGCATACGCATATATGTCATTCCAGGTGCACGCATATTAATAATTGTGACAAGGAAGTTAATACCACCAATCAGTGTACCTATACCTGATATTTGTAACCCTAGTACATAAAAATCAACACCATGTCCTTTAGAAGCAAGAGATAACGATGCATAAGATGTCCACCCTGCATCAGGTGCCCCTCCTAAAAACCAACTTAAGTTTAAAAATACTCCACCGAAGAAAAATAACCAAAATCCAAGTGAATTTAAAAATGGAAACGCCACATCCCGTGCCCCAATTTGAAGTGGTACAGCGGCGTTCATAAATGCAAACACGAGCGGCATAGCTGCGAGGAAAATCATTGTTGTACCGTGCATCGTTAATACTTGGTTATAAGCATCCCCAACAAGAAAAGCATTGTTTGGAATCGCTAATTGAAGACGGATAAATAATGCCTCTATTCCGCCAATGATAAAAAACAATCCACCTGCAATTAAATAGAGAATGGCAATTTTTTTATGGTCTACTGTCGTCAAATAATCCCATACAACAGCACCCATCCCCTGTTTTTTTGCTACAGAACTCACGTTTTCAACCTCCCCTTCGCAAATAATCCCTCTTTACTTCTCAACTTTTAACGTTTTCAAATATGCATTTAATGCATCTACTTGACCGTCCGTTAAGTTGCCATATTTACCAGTCATTTTATTTCCTGGCTTCATATTTTCAGGATCCTTTAACCATTTTTTTACGTTTTCTTCATTATTTTCAGCAATGCCGGCAACCATATCGCGATCAGCAAAGTTTGCTAGGTTTGGTGCGATACGTGCAGAAGGTGGTCTACTATCATTTGATCCAGTTGCATGACAACCAATACAGCTTTTGTTGAATATTTCTTGACCTTCTTGTTCTTTTGGAGAAGAAACTTCCTTCTTACCATCAAGTTTCTTCATATCAGCAATCCAATCTTTGTACTCGCTTTCATCAAGAGCCTTTACTTTAAATTGCATTAAAGAATGTGATGGGCCACAAAATTCTGTACAAAAACCATTATAAGTTCCTGATTTATCTGCCTTTAACCACATTTTATTGACATTATCCGTATTCGTATCCATTTTCCCAGCTAAAGATGGGACCCAAAACGAATGTTTAATGTCAGCACCTTTCAAATTCAAATATACTTTTTTACCTGTGGGGATAACTAGGTCTTGCGAAGTTACTATCTTTTCTGATTTATAAGAAAATTCCCACCAATAAAGATTCGCTGTTACATCAACAACGATTGTGTCTTTATCAATATTCTTTTTCTCCATCGCACTTACATCAGCAAGTTTGAATGTATATGTAACAGTTGGAACAGCCAATATCAGCAAAAGAATAATCGGAATGACTGTCCATATAATTTCTAGTTTGTGATTTCCTTCAACTTGCTTTGGGATATAATCTTCTTGACCCTTCTTTTGTCGGAAACGCACAATTACATACAAGAAAATAATAGTAACTACAAGTACGACACCTACCATAATTGCACTTGCTAACAAGAGTAAATCATATTGCATTTTTGCTACTTCACCTTGCGGAATTAAAGTAGATTGAAAGGCTTTACCGCATCCCCCTAACAGTAAAGCCAGCAGTGAAACGAATGAAAGCAGTCGCCACTGTTTCTTCATACAAACAACCCCCACTTTCTTTGTGAATTAGATTGTACTTTATTTATAGTAAGTAAAGTAAATCTCAACGTAAAGAAATCCCCTCATGTCGTTGTCTTAGAAGAATGTAACTACAATCATTGACACAAATAAGATTGTCAAGTAATTCAAGGAGTAGACAAACATTTGTACGGACCATTTTATGTCATCCTTCTTACGGAATCCATAGAATCCTAATACGATCCATCCAATGTTAAGCAATGTTGCAATTACCATAAATGTTACTCCCAGTCCACTCATATAAAATGGTAATGGTAATAAACATACTGTCCAAATCATGATTTGACGTTTTGTAATATCAAATCCATGTACAACAGGAAGCATGGGAATACCTGCATTTCGATATTCATCAACACGTTTCATCGCTAACGCGAGGAAATGTGGGATTTGCCAAATAAACATAATTAAAAATAGCATCCAAGCAATTGGATGATCTAAACTAGGATCAACTGCTGCCCAACCAATTAAAGGTGGAACTGCTCCAGATACACTACCTACTACTGTATTTAGTGTATATGCTCGTTTTGTCCATAATGAATACAAAACAACGTATGTGAAAGCACCGATGAAACCTATAATTGCTGCCATTGGTGTTGTAAATAACAAGAATACAAAACCAAGAAGCAATAAAGTCATACCTAATGTTAACGCAAAACCAGATTTATATTTTCCTGTTACTGTCGGACGATTTTTTGTCCGTTCCATTAAGTGATCGATATCCCGATCAATATAGTTATTCAAGCTACATGATCCTGCCATAATTAAAGCCGAGCCGACAATTGTAAAGAACATTTTATCCAAATGGTTAACAGCATTTAATCCATTAAAGTGTAAAGCCAACCAAAATCCTGTAAATACCGTAAGTGTATTCGAGTTTACAATCCCCATCTTAACGAGCGCTAATAAATCTTGTACACGTGTTGTTTCCGGCACATTTGTTATAGCTGACTCATCATGCAGCTCACTTGTTGCATGGTTCATCATTTCAACCCCCTCTTAAAACTTTCATCCTTCTTTCGCGTCTTTACTTTACAAAAGTATTACGCTTCTATATAGCAATATTATTACAGTAGAAATGTTGTTTTCTCACTCTACTACTAATCTACGCTCATACTCGAGTATATTAAATCATATTTCCCTAACAATTTGTGAAGAAAACGTGAACTTTTTGTGTCGGATAACAAAAAAGTTTCTCCCATTACTTCCTAATCATAACATGAGGTTACCTTCTATAATAAACTATTTTGTCATATTTAGCATATATTCTTCCCATTTCTTTTTATAATAGAAATAATTTCTCCTAAAATATGTAATTAAAATCCCATTTTTTTCTTATTCCAAACTCTTTATCCCCTCTCTCCATTTCTTTGCTATTTTATTATTTTTTATATATCATAGGACTGTAGCGCATTTTGTTCTATAAAATTGATGGAATGAAAATATTTCGCAATAACTTCATAACAGAAAGATGGTGAAACAGATTGCAACGCTTTATTAAATGGTTAGCAGTCATTACAAGCCTCGACTTACTAGGGGTTTTATTAGGAGGGGCTTTAGTTACAAAAACAGGTTCAGGTCAAGGATGCGGTAAATCCTGGCCACTTTGTAATGGTGAACTCGTTCCCTCTAATCTATCAATGGAAACGATTATTGAACTAAGTCACCGCTTAACATCCGGATCGGCAGGGATTCTCGTTACACTTCTTTGTATCCTATCCTGGAAATATTATAAACATGTACGTGAAACAAAAACGCTAGCTGTTTTATCTTTCGTATTTTTAGTGGCACAAGCACTCATGGGAGCTGCCGCAGTTGTTTTGGGACAAGTACCTGCTGTATTAGCTATTCATTTTGGTATTTCTTTAATTTCGTTTGCTTCTGTCATTTTACTAACGTGCCTTATTTTTGAAATCGACAAAAAATTCGATGCACGTTCTCTCATTATGGACAAAAAAATGAAATTTCATATTTACGGTGTAACAATTTACAGTTATATTGTCGTCTATACAGGAGCTTTAGTACGTCACGAGCGTGCAAGTTTAGCTTGTCCAGACTTTCCACTTTGTAGTAAAAACAGACCATGGCCTACTCAATTGCATGAATGGGTTCAAATGGGACACAGGGTTGCCGCAATATTAATATTTGCTTGGATCCTATACGCAATGATTGTTGCTATTCGTCACTATAAACAGCACCGGGTTGTATATTGGGGATGGATTATCTCATTTATTCTCGTTACACTTCAAGCAGTTGTTGGTATTTTAGTCGTTTATACTAATGCAAGTTTATCAATGGCATTGTTACATTCACTCTTTATTTCTTGTCTCTTTGCTGTATTATGCTATTTAGTCATGTTAGGTACACGTAGCACAGCAAATGCAAAAGAGGCACACCCATCAACTACAACGCAAAATAAACAATCGTTTTAATAACTTGCCACTGTGGCAAGTTATTATTTTTATATAAAGAAAAGAGCTGCCTTCAAGCAACTCTTTTCTTTATTATTATTGTTCTAGTTCAATAAGTAAATCGCCTGTTTGAATCGCATCTCCATCTTTTACATATACTTTCTTCACTTTTCCATTGAATGGCGCCTGAACCGTCGTTTCCATCTTCATCGCTTCTGTAATTGCCATGGAATCGCCTTTTTTCACTTCATCACCTTCATTTACAACAACTTTAATGACCGTTCCCGGCATTGTTGCACTAATATGATTTGGATTCTCACGATTCCCTTTCACACGCTGCGCGACTGTTGATTTAACACCTTCATCTTTCACAACAATTTCACGCGGTTGCCCGTTAAATTCAAAGTAAAGTACACGTGTCCCATCTGGTTGTGGTTCACCAATTGATACTAATTTAACCATTAATGTTTTACCACGTTCAATTTCCACACCAATTTCTTCACCAAGCCTCATACCATAGAAGAATGTTGGCGTATCGAGTACAGACACGTTTCCATAAAGCCCAGCGACTTTTTCATAATCCATAAATACTTTTGGATATAATGCATATGCAACAACATCAAAAATCGTTACTTCACGTCCAAGTTTATGGAACAACTCTTCTTTTAAAGCATCGAAGTCCACTGGTTCTAACAATTCCCCTGGTCTTACTGTTAATGGCTCTTTCCCTTTTAAAATGATTTTTTGTAATTCTTTCGGGAAGCCACCATATGGTTGTCCAAGATCTCCAGAGAACATTTCCACAACAGAACCTGGGAAATCTAAAGAATGCCCACGCTCAAAAATGTCTTGTTCTGTAAGGTGATTTTGTACCATAAATAGCGCCATGTCGCCAACAACTTTTGATGATGGTGTTACTTTTACAATATCACCAAACATATCATTTACACGGCGATACATCACTTTCACTTCATCAAATCGGTCTCCTAAACCAACTGCTTTCGCTTGTTGTTGAAGGTTACTATATTGACCACCTGGCATTTCATGCATATATACCTCTGTATGAGGTGCATTCATACCACTTTCAAATGGTGCATAATATTTACGAACATCCTCCCAGTAATGTGAAAGTTTTTCTAATGAATCCACATTAACATCTGGTTGTCTTTTATTTCCACCTAGCGCATAATATAACGTATTTGCACTTGGTTGTGATGTTAGACCTGCCATTGAGCTTACAGCTACATCGACAATATCAACACCTGCTTCAATTGCTTTCGTATACGTTAAAACACCATTTCCACTTGTATCATGCGTATGAAGGTGAATCGGAATCGATACCGTTTCTTTTAAAGCAGAAACTAAATCATAGGCTGCATTTGGTTTTAATAATCCAGCCATATCTTTAATACCTAGAATATGTGCTCCTGACGCTTCCAATTCTTTCGCTAAGTTTTTATAATAATTTAAGTCATATTTACTGCGCATTGGGTCATGGATATCCCCTGTATAACACATTGTTGCCTCTGCAATTTTGCCACTCTCTCTTACAGCATCAATTGCAACTCTCATACCTTCCACCCAGTTTAAGCTATCAAAAATACGGAATACATCGATACCAGCTTGCGCTGAACATTCTACAAATTTTTGAATTAAATTATCTGGATAGTTTTTATAACCAACCGCATTTGATGAACGAAGAAGCATTTGGAATAAAACATTTGGCATTCTTTCACGAAGTTCTAATAATCGTTCCCATGGATCTTCTTTTAAGAAACGATACGCAACATCAAACGTTGCACCGCCCCACATTTCCGCTGAGAATAAATTCGGTAACATTCTAGCTGTCGGTTCAGCAATTTGGTTTAAATCTTTTGTACGAATCCGTGTTGCAAGTAATGATTGGTGCGCATCTCGGAATGTTGTATCTGTTAAAAGTACACGTTTTTGATCTTGCACCCATTTTACTAATCCATCCGCTCCGCGTTCGTCTAAAATTTGTTTTGTTCCATCTTGAATCGATTCATAATGTTTTACATTTGGTATACGTGCATCTGGGAAAATTGGCTTCTCTTTCTTCCCTACTCCTGGGAAACCATTTACTGTTACCGTACCAACATAACTTAACATCTTTGTTCCACGGTCTTTACGTTTTGGAAACACGAACAGTTCAGGTGATGCATCAATAAATGACGTATCATATTCCCCTGACAAGAAGTTTTTATGTTTTACTACATTCTCTAAGAATGGAATGTTTGTTTTAATCCCACGAATACGAAACTCTTTTAAGTTGCGCTCCATTTTCGCAGCCGCTTGTTCAAATGTAAGCGCCCAAGTTGTTACTTTTACAAGTAATGAATCATAGTACGGTGTAATAACAGCCCCTTGGAAACTGTTACCTGTGTCAAGACGAACGCCAAAACCACCACCAGAACGATACGCCATAATTTTCCCTGTATCAGGCATAAAATTATTAAGCGGATCTTCTGTTGTTACACGAGATTGAATCGCATAACCATGCACAATAACGTCTTCTTGTTTTGGTATACTTACGATTGGGCTATGTAAAGCGTGTCCATCTGCAATTAAAATTTGTGACTGAACAATATCAATGCCTGTAATCATCTCTGTAATTGTATGTTCTACTTGAACACGTGGATTTACTTCAATGAAATAAAAGTCATCACCTTTTACAAGGAACTCAACCGTACCAGCATTTAAATAATTTACATTTTTCGTTAACTGTACCGCTGCTTCACAAATACGATGACGAAGATCATCTGAAAGTGACACGCTTGGCGCAATTTCAACTACTTTTTGATGACGACGTTGTACAGAGCAATCACGCTCATATAAATGCACAACATTTCCTTCTTCATCTGCTAATATTTGAACTTCTATATGTTTAGGTTTTTCAACGAATTTTTCAACATACACTTCATCATTACCAAAAGCTGCTTTCGCTTCTGATTTTGCACGATCATAAGATTCTTTTAATTCATCACCGCTACGTACAATACGCATACCGCGGCCACCACCACCAAGTGATGCTTTAATAATTATCGGGTAATCATACTTCTTAGCAAACTCTTCAACTTCTTCTAGTGAATTAATAGGTCCATCGCTGCCAGGAATAACTGGAATATTTGCTAATTGCGCTTGTGTTCTTGCTTTTACTTTATCTCCAAACATATCTAAATGTTTGCTCTTTGGTCCGATAAAGATAATTCCTTCTTCTTCACAACGTCTAGCAAATTGGATATTTTCTGACAAGAAACCATATCCAGGGTGAATTGCATCCACGTGATTGCTTTTTGCAATCTCAATAATACCTTCAATATCAAGGTAAGCATCGATTGGTTTTTTGCCTTCTCCCACTAAATAAGATTCATCCGCTTTATAGCGATGGTAAGAACCGCTATCCTCTTTTGAATAAATTGCAACTGTATTTAATCCAAGTTCTGAACAAGCTCGGAATACACGAATTGCAATTTCTCCACGGTTAGCTACTAAAACTTTTTGAATACGTTGCAGCTTTGTCATGATTTTCCCCCTCTACTTTCCTACCACTTTAGAGATTAAATAGGTACACGCTCTAAAAGCGTGAAGTTCTTCACTTTCTTTTCTAAACTATACTCGGAAAGCTTCACCTTATTTTTATACATCATACCTTATTTTTTAACAAATGATAAGTTTTCTGATCAATTTGTTTCACAAAAATAGTATAGCACAACTCTTCTTTTTCTGACAGTTTTATTGTATAACACATTAAAATATTTATGACACACTATTGTTATTTAAACCAAACAAAGTATAACTTATTAAAAAACAACATAATAAAAAGGTTTTGTGTCATCAAACACAAAACCTTTTTATTTCACAACAACAAGATGTGGCTCACCTTGTTGTTTTTTCTCATATATTTCTTTTTGTTGCTTCTCTTGTCGTTTCACATAACTCCCTAAGTTCAACAATATACCCATTGCAAATAGATTCGCCATTAAAGAACTACCACCATAACTGACAAACGGCAAAGGCACACCAGTAAGAGGCATTAGCCCAGACATACCACCAATGTTAACAAACGTTTGCACCCCAAACAGGCTAGCAATACCTATAGCAATTAAACTTCCAAATGGATCCTTACACTTTTGAGCAATTCGCAATGCACGAATAATAATAAGTAACAAACTAATTAAAACAATCGCTACACCGACAAAACCAAGTTCCTCAGATATGATCGCCATAATAAAGTCTGTATGCGGCTCAGGTAAATACCCAAATTTTTGTATACTATTACTAAGTCCTCTACCATTCAGTCCACCTGAAGCAATTCCAATAAAGGAATTCACCAGCTGAAATCCATCACCCTGTGGATCATCAAATGGATTTAAAAACACCGCAAAACGTGCTTTTTGATAAGGTTTCAATGCATAATTACCAACTAAGTATAAAAGCGGAATCCATACAATTGTGCTTAATGCAAGACGCTTTATCCACTTGTTAATCGGAATCCCTGAACAAAGAAACATAATTCCGACAATACCTATGATTAACAAAACTGTTCCTAAATCATTTTGTTTACGAATTAAAAACAATATTAATCCTATAAACATAATCGTACCTGCTGATCCCTTCCAAACTGAAGTATCAGTTTCTTGCCTTCTCGCAAAGAAACGCGCGAGTACAATAATGATAGCAATTTTAACAAATTCAGCGGGCTGTATACCAAGCACCCATGCTTGCGCACCATTTACTTTCTTTCCAATCAATAATGCTAACGCTAGCAATCCAATACTACCTGTCATCATTAATAACAAAACAATTCGTTTTCTCCAAACGTGGTACGGAATAGCAACGATAATTCCTAACCCTACGGTTCCAATAGCTAGAGCTAATAATTGCTTATTAAAAAAGAAATCGGCCGGTTTTTCATGCCTTGTAATTGCTACAATAGAGCTAGAACTGTATACCATTATAACTCCCAGTACACATAAAATAGCAAGAGGAAGCAATAATGAATAATCCATTGACTTCCATACTTTTTTCATTCAATATCCTCTTTCTGTTTTCAGTTTAATTGTTGTATTCCATATGTATTGGAATTCTTCCTGCTTTATTATACAAATAAAAAGCTCAAACTTAGTCAGTTTGAGCCCCCTTATTTGAACCCTTTATTGTTGTTTGTTTGTAAATGCTTCATGAAGTGCTGATAATTCCCGTTCGAGCTCTCCTAACATTTCTTTCCCTTGCTCTTCTGTAATAAGACCAAGACGAACCGCAAAGTCAACTTCACGGGATAGTCCAAACATTTGCGTGTCCAACACTTCTTCATATAATGGACATTGCGGCATCGTAAGGTGGTCCATTTGCACCTTAATAAGTCTTAAAATCTTCTCCGCATCCGCTTTTAGAAGGGCAAGTGCCTTTTCCTGATGATTTGCTACTGTCTCAGACGCCAAATTGATTCCCTCCGTTTCCGTCCTACTCTTCTATCCTATCTATTAATATTAGCGATAGTTTTAATAAATTGCAATAGAAACATTTTTTGTGACAATCGTGTCTAATGCTATTATACTGAAAAGTGGGAGCATAATACAAATGGGGGAACAACAATGAGTGAAATTTTATTTATAAATGGAAAAGTACGCTTTCCGATCACACTTGACCCAAGCGTTTGGATTTTTGATGATCGAAAAGTAGATTTAACAACTTACTTCACCGAAACGAAAGAAGAAAAATCAGAATTAGAAGACTATCTCAAACACACTTCCGAACATTGGGATCGTGAAATCCGTGATGGTGCCGCTTTTCCACCTATTCAAAAAAGCGTAAAAAAATTTAAAAAGGAACAGCTTATTACAGGAACGTTTGGCATACCACTTCATCCCTTTTTCAAAAATGCTGAAATTACAGCTGAAGCAACACATGTTGAAATCCACACATTGCATGATTCAATCACACTTTCATTAGAAGAAGCAAACAATGTTATTCTTGGATTTTCAAAAGATGGAAAACCATTACGAGAAGATGGACCTGTCCACCTTTACTTTGGTGACGGCTCTAATATAAACAATCCAATTCGAAATATCCGTAAGTTTACAATTATTTAAAAAAGGAGTAGGCAAAAGCCACTCCTTTTTTTCCACTCTTTGCGGTCAGAAGTATTCCCACCTCAAAATTTAACAACAGCAAAACAGTTAGACTTCGGCTGATGAAATCCCTCACTGATTAAAGTTTCACTTTATAATAAGTCCGCTGCTAGTTGTGCTAAATTAGAACGCTCTCCTTTTACAAACTTTACATGTCCGCTAATTTTTTGTTCTTTAAATTTCTCTACAACATACGTTAAACCATTATTATATTCATCTAAGTAAGGATGATCAATTTGTTGTGGATCTCCCATTAATACAATTTTACTTTTTTCTCCAACCCTTGTTAATATTGTTTTCACTTCATGTTTCGTTAAATTTTGCGCCTCATCAATAATAATAAATTGATCTGGAATACTTCGTCCTCGTATATAAGTAAGCGCCTCTACTTCAATTGAACCCATACCCGCTAAAATCGCATCTAATTCGCCTGGTTTTTTTGTATTAAATAAATACTCTAGATTATCGAAAATTGGTTGCATCCACGGTCTTAACTTTTCTTCTTTTTCTCCTGGTAAATATCCGATATCCTTACCAACTGGAACAATCGGCCGAGCAACAAGGAGTTTTTTGTACAATCCTAAATCCTCCGTTTGCATAAGACCAGCAGCTAACGCGAGTAATGTTTTACCAGTTCCTGCTTTCCCTGTTAACGTTACGAGTGGAATATCTTCACGAAGCAACAATTCTAATCCCATAATTTGCTGCACATTCCGTGGGCGTATTCCCCAAACTTGCTCATTATGAAAAATAAGTTTCTTCACTTTTTTCCCTGAATAATCAACAATTCCAAGTGCAGAGCTAGAACCACCTAATGCATCTTTCATCACGATAAATTGATTTGGATAAAATGGATGATTTGCAATTTCCGATAAAGGAAATTCTCCTTTTTCATAAAAATAATTGAGCTGTTCTTTTGATATGTAACCTTCTAAAAAACCTGAATATATATTTTCTACTTCAATTACACGATCACTTAAATAATCTTCAGCTTGTAAACCAAGAGCATCTGCTTTTACTCTCACAAGTACATCTTTACTTACTAAAATGACAGACTTTCCATTCTCTTTCTCTTGCTCTTCTAAGAATAAATTTTTCGCAACAGCTAAAATACGATTATCGTTTGTTTTTTCAACAAAAATATCTTGCAGTTGAACAAATGAGCGATGGTTTAATTCAATACGAAATGTCCCTCCATTTTCAAGGGGTATACTCTCATGCAGTTTTCCTAATTCGCGAAATTTATCTATCAATTTAGATACATAACGAGCATTTCGTCCGACTTCATCCATGTAGCGTTTTTTCGAATCAACCTCTTCTAATACAACTGCTGGAATCACTACCTCATTTGTTTCAAAAGAAAAAATAGATAAAGGATCCTGCAAAAGTACATTCGTATCTAACACATAAATTTTATCCAACCTGTTACCCCCTGACTCCACTTTTAAATTTGTAGAACAAGGGTTTCATCCATAATCATGATATGGACGAACCATTGTTATAATTATATGTAATGTATTAACGAGGCAGAATCGAAATTCATATAAATTAAAACTTTTTTTAATCATTTTTCTCATTCATAACTAGGTATCGTATTCATTCGTCAAAATTTATATTCTAACATGCAGCAAAGATTCCTTATTCACTCAGGTTAAAATAGCAGAAAAGGATGAACAACCATAGTGTTCATCCACTTTTCTACAATTCTTTCATCGCCGTTAACACTTGATTATCAAGTGTTTCAGCAGCACGAGGATCATATGTTTTTTCATATGTTGGTTCCGAAGCAAGCTTTGCTCCATAAAACATAACATCACGTACTTCTTGAACAGATACTTCTACTGCAGTTAATTTGAGTGGACTGCCATCCAATCTCTCCTTTAAAATCTTTGCTTCACCGCTAATGGAAAATACAGATTCATTTGCCATTACAGTGAGTACAATCCCTGCATGATGGCGCAAATTTTCCGCAATACGAGAGCGTTGATCAATCGCAAATCGAATACTTGTCTCATTTATTGCATATACCCATGAAATAGCACTTACATTCGGAACAGCCTTTTCAAAATCAATTGTTGCAATTGTTATAATACGTCCTTCACGTAAAGATTGAACTAAAGAATCTGTCAATGTAGGTTCTACTACATTTGCCATATTTCCACCTCCAAAATTTTATTTATCTTAATGATAACTTATTTTTCGAATTGCGAAAATATTATTTTTTCCCCCTATAGTTCAAAAATATCAAATTTACATGATATACTTATATCGATAGAATTTGTATTGAGGTGACGAAATGAGAGTCAAATGCATGCTTTGTGATAAAAAAGAAGAGTTAGATGACGAAAATCCTATGGCCAAAAGGCTTCGTAACCGTCCTATTCATACATATATGTGCATGGAATGCACAGAACGTATTGCAGAACGTACAATGGAACGCCATGCAACTGGAAATTTCCACTTATATCGTGATAAAACTATAGAAGATGAGTGGTAAACTATCAAATAAGTCCTTAATCATTCAGATGAGGGCTTATTTATATTTCTCCGGCTCTCGTTTCATTTGATCTAAGAAACAATCTATAAGCTCTATCGGAAATCTTATAGATTGTTTTTCTCCTTCTTGTTCATATGTAACCAAATACATATCTTCTTTTTTTTCCACCGTTATATCTCTTAATTGATGATCTTCATGTAACATGTTATGAAACAGTAAATATGTTTCTTGCGCAGCTGCATCATGCGGGCGTGCTTCCGCGACAGTTTTAATTGTTAGCCAATTATATAATGCATCTTGTACAGAACGCATGAAACATCCCCCCTTTAACCCACTCTTTGTTGCTTTGCTTGGCGTAAGCGTAATCTATAAATACCGAATACAATCGCTGTCACAACAAGTCCTTCTCCTACTGGTAAAAACACTCCCAAAAAAGTTAAAACTGTACATCCAATTGCTAAGGATATATAAATCACAATGTTTTTTAGTAACGGTAACTTCCTAGCAAATCCTAAATTATATACGAGTGCACTTAGTATAATCATTGTACCGTAAAGCTGCCACATCCCTACTTCTGGATTCACATCTACATTGTATAACTTTGCAAAAAATGACATTCTCTCTAGCATTATACTTCTCCCCTTCATCTAGCAAAGATGAATATAAATCCCCCTATCTAAAATAAAGATAGAAAATAATCCATATCGGCCAAATTCATTCAACTAACTAGCAGCGTCTTACTTCTTAATTTTTAAATTCTATGTTGTCTACTATAAGATTACCTTGTAGAAAAAATACTGTCTAGACAAAAGATTAAATTTTCGAAAAATAAATAAATTAAAAAAGCTGCCTTTTTAATGAAAAGGCAGCTTTATCTTTTACGCTTCTACAGATTTCTTTTTCTTAGCAGCTCTTTCGCGCTCGCTCTTATCAAGAATCTTTTTGCGAAGACGGATTGATTCTGGTGTTACTTCACAGTACTCATCGTCATTTAAGTATTCTAATGACTCTTCTAATGTCATGATACGAGGTTTTTTCATTGTTGACGTTTGGTCTTTTGTTGCAGAACGAATGTTAGTTTGTTGTTTCATTTTTACAACGTTAACTGTTAAATCATTCTCACGTGTATGCTCCCCAACAATCATACCTGCATATACTTCTGTACCTGGTTCAACGAAGATTACACCACGGTCTTCAACTTGCATAATACCGTATTGTGATGCTTTTCCTGTTTCAAGTGAAACTAGAACACCTTGGCGACGTCCACCAACTTGTCCAGCATGTACTGGCTGATAGCTATCGAATGTATGGTTTAAAATACCGTAACCACGTGTTAAAGTTAAGAACTCTGTTGTATAACCAATTAGGCCACGTGCTGGAACCATAAACGTAAGACGAACTTGACCGTTTCCGTTATTCACCATATCTAACATTTCACCTTTACGTGCACCCATTGACTCCATAATAGAACCAGTATACTCTTCTGGCACGTCAATTTGTACACGCTCTACAGGCTCACATCTTACACCATCAACATCTTTAATAATTACTTCTGGTTTAGATACTTGTAATTCATATCCTTCACGACGCATGTTCTCAATTAAGATTGATAAGTGTAACTCTCCACGTCCAGATACAATCCATGCATCAGGAGAATCTGTGTTATCTACACGTAAGCTTACATCTGTTTCTAGCTGTGCACGAAGACGCTCTTCAATTTTACGAGATGTAATATATTTACCTTCACGACCTGCAAATGGACTGTTATTTACAAGGAATGTCATTTGTAATGTTGGCTCATCGATACGTAGTAATGGTAATGCCTCTTGATGCTCAACTGGACATACTGTTTCACCAACGTTGATGTCTTCCATACCTGAAACAGCTACTAAGTCTCCAGCTTTTGCTTCTTCAATTTCTTGGCGTTTTAATCCAATGTAACCAAATAATTTAGTTACACGGAATTGTTTCACACTTCCGTCAACCTTCATTAATGCTACTTGTTGTCCTACTTTCATTGTACCGCGGAATACACGGCCAACCCCAATACGGCCAACATAGTCATTGTAATCAAGAAGTGCTACTTGGAATTGAAGTGGCTCTTCGCTATTATCAATTGGTGCTGGAATATGTTCAATGATTGTGTCAAATAATGATTTCATATTCTCTTCTTGATTTGCTGGGTTTGAATCTAAGCTTGCTGTTCCATTCATTGCTGATGCGAATACAACAGGGAACTCTAATTGATCTTCGTTTGCACCAAGCTCAATGAATAAGTCAATTACTTCGTCAACCACTTCATCAGGACGAGCAAAGTCACGGTCAATTTTGTTTACAACCACGATCGGAGTTAAGTTTTGTTCTAATGCTTTCTTTAAAACAAATCGTGTTTGAGGCATACAACCTTCGTATGCATCAACAACAAGTAAAACACCATCAACCATTTTCATAATACGCTCTACTTCACCACCGAAGTCAGCGTGTCCAGGTGTATCTAAAATGTTAATTCGTTTATCTTCATAGTGAATCGCTGTATTTTTCGCTAAAATGGTAATACCGCGTTCTCTTTCTAAATCATTTGAATCCATTGCACGCTCTTCTACGTGCTCATTTGCACGGAACGTCCCCGCTTGACGTAATAATTGGTCAACAAGTGTTGTTTTACCATGGTCAACGTGGGCGATAATTGCTATATTGCGTAAATCTTGTCGTTTTTTCAACATGTCCAACTCCTAGTGTCTTTTTAATCCTTCTCTATTATAAGAGCGAAGGTGATACAATGGCAATCAAAATAAAATCAAGAATGAAAATATAGTTGTATTCTTACTTTTGTGAAAGTAAAATGAAATTGGAGGGTGAAGATATGGAACACATTCAATATCGCTTTTTATTAACGGCTATTATCGGTGTTATTTTCTTAATTGGCATTGGAATTATGATTGCTGAAAATAGTCCCATCGGTATTATTATTTGCATTATTGGCACATTTGTTACAGTTGGATATGGATTTATAACAAAACGCAAAATGCGCAAATCACAGTAACAGTAAAAAGTAAGAAGCTACTTCTTGGCCTCTTACTTTTTTTGTTACTGTGATACAAATGGTAGTAGCTCTTCATATACTCCCGGCTTCGCAACTAATACACTGCTTTTTTCCACGATAGAAAGAGTAGTGCCAGCAAATGTCGTCACCTTACCACCAACTTCTTCTACAATAATCATTCCACCGCCAAAATCCCAAGGAGATAATCGTGGCGTCACGTAAGCATCCAATCTTCCGGTTGCAACATAGACCATTTCTAGCGCTGCACATCCATATGATCGTGTCCCTCTTGCCAATTTCACAAGCTGCATCATTTTCTCCATATTAAGTAATGGATTATCAGTGAGCCAAGTTGCATTTAACGCAATTATTCCATGCTCCACTGTACTTTTCTCAAGAGTAGGAATGGATGTACCATTACAAAAAGCTCCTTCACCTTTTACAGCATGATACAGTTCTTCATGAACCGGATCATAGACGAGACCGATTTTTCCGATACCGTTCTCATAAATGCCAATTGAAATCGCAAAGTTTCTTTTTTGATGAACAAAATTCATCGTACCATCAATTGGATCAATTAACCAAACAACTCCATCCGAAGAAGCAACCTCATCTCCATACCCTTCTTCTCCTAAAATATAATGATCTGGGAATGTTTGTTTAATTTTCCCAATCAAGAACTGTTCTGTTTCTCGATCCATATTTGTTACTAAATCAGCTGCATTTGATTTTGTCTCTACAATAAGTGTCTTTTGCAATGATGCCATTAAACGCTCGCCAGCTTCTCGAATCCACTGCTTTGCATTTGTATCGATTTCTTTCCATACCTCTTGCATGTTTAAACACTCCGATCTATACTGTTCACAGAAAAAACGAACCCTTTATAAGGTTCGCACCAACTTATTTTTCATACATATACTATTATTACGCTTCTAAACGAATCATTTCAAGTCTTAGTACTTCTAATTTTTGCACGCACTCTTCTTTTTTCTGATTATCATTTTCCATCATTGCATCGTATAGCGTTGCTAATTCATAATCTAACTCCAATCTTAGCACCGGAATTCTTTTTTCAGCATCTGTTCTCTTTAACGCATTAATCACCTGTCTCATTTTTATTGCCTCCTCCCAATATTCGTCTGCCCTTGGACTGTAATTAACTTAATTTTCTGATTTTTTTGTTTTATACTATATTATGTTGGATAAATCATCTATGCAACATAATTATATTTTTTTACGTAAATTTTTTATGCTGATTTTTTTATGAATAGTACAAGCTATGCTAAAATTAAAAACAAACTAGGAGTTGGAGGAACAGTCATGACATTACAAACATTTAAAGAAAAGGACTTTGCAGTCTTTTCTGTTGATGGCCTTGAAGAGCGAATGAATGCTATTAAAACAAACATTCATCCTAAATTAGAAGCTCTAGGCGAACAATTTTCTCATTATTTATCAGAACAAACTGGTGAAGCTTTCTTCTATCATGTAGCGAAACACGCACGTCGTAAAGTCAATCCACCAAACGATACTTGGGTTGCTTTTTCAACAAATAAACGCGGTTATAAAATGTTACCACATTTTCAAATCGGTTTATGGGGAACCCACGCTTTCATATACTTTGGTTTAATCTATGAGTGTCCACAGAAAGTGGAAGCGGCTCATGCCTTCTTAGGACATTTAAATGATTTAAAAACAAATATACCAAATGACTTCGTTTGGTCCATTGACCATACTAAACCAGGTGTAAAACCGCATAACATGCTTGAAGCAAATGAATTACAAAAAATGATTGAACGCTTAGCCACTATAAAAAAAGCAGAGTTACTAGTAGGTATTCACATCTCACCAGAAGAATTTTCAACACTTACTGATGAACAATTTCTTACAAAGGTTGAAGCTACGATGCAATCACTCCTTCCTTTATATAAAATTTGTAATCGATAGTAGAAAACGGACAATGTACATTGTCCGTTTTTAGTTGTTATCCCATTATAGCACTTTGAATTTAAATTTTCAAAATATTTTTACACTTTTACAATCTTTTGTTCTTCTACTTCTTTCGCTTTTTGAATTGCCCGATATATAGAGTAACCACTTACCTCTTGAAACTCTTTATCAATTTTCTTCTCTTCTGCTTTCGACGGTACAATTTCTTTAAAACGACGATATAATCTCATCAATTCTTCTCTAACAATACCTTTTTCATATGCCTTTTCAATTGCCTCATAGAATGTCACGATTGCAATCATCTCATCATTTGACCAATCATAATCAAGTGGATATTGATATTCCATATGTACACCTCATCCATTTTTATTTTCTACCATTATGCTACCTTAAAAATAAAACTTTCAACCTTCTTTGCTATAGCCACTTTGCATTATACACTATTTCTCTTTTATTATGGAATTGTCTCCCTTCATAACTGAAGACAACAGAGCAATAAAAGACATATGTCTTCTTTCTTGTTTGAAACTGAACCACTGATAAAGTGAAATTCCAATCATTTCTTTCGCATTCTTCACTAATTATGAGCCCTGATCAATCGGGCTTTTACGTACATTCTATCCCCCACCTAATTTCTTTGCTTTCACTGATTTTTAAGAGGTAGATATTATTGACTGCAACTAATAGGATGAAATATAACTCTATCTGTAGGATTCGACGTATCTCTTCGTTTTCTCTGAACCTTGGGCCAAGAGCTTCCTACCTACGAATAAAAGAATAAACTTACTACTAATTATGCATATAATAAAAATAATAATTTTCCCTATACATATATAATCATTGGTGATATAATGCTTTTGTTTTATTGAAAATAAAGTGAAGCTTCCATGACAAAATTTTTGAATGGTAAGTAGAACAATTCAAGTTCTTATAGACGGTTATATAACTATACAAGGGAAATAACTTTCTTATTGAACAAGATAAACATAAAACAATTCATAATAAATATTACGAAGAAGAAGGGGTGTATAGATTGTCCCAATACAAAACACCATTGTTTACCGCTTTAGTAGAGCACAGTAAGCGAAATCCAATTCAATTCCATATCCCAGGTCATAAAAAAGGACAAGGAATGGATCCTATGTTTCGCGAATTTATTGGGCATAATGCATTAGCAATTGATTTAATTAATATCGCGCCGCTCGATGATTTACATCATCCAAAAGGTATGATTAAAGAGGCTCAAGACTTAGCAGCGACTGCGTTCGGTGCAGATCATACTTTCTTTTCCGTCCAGGGAACAAGCGGTGCAATTATGACAATGGTGATGAGCGTTTGTGGCCCAGGTGATAAAATCCTTGTACCACGAAACGTTCATAAATCTGTAATGTCAGCCATTATTTTCTCAGGTGCAAAACCAATTTTCATTCATCCTGAAATTGATCCGAAGCTCGGTATTTCACACGGGATTACGATTCAATCTGTAAAAAAAGCACTTGAGGAGCATTCAGATGCAAAAGGATTACTTGTTATTAACCCAACGTATTTCGGATTTGCTGCAGACTTACAACAAATTGTAAAATTAGCTCATTCCTACGATATACCTGTATTAGTAGATGAAGCTCACGGTGTTCATATTCATTTTCATGAGGAACTACCGATGTCAGCCATGCAAGCTGGTGCAGATATGGCAGCAACAAGTGTCCATAAATTAGGAGGATCCTTAACACAAAGTTCTATTTTAAATGTAAAAGAAGGTCTTGTGAATGTAAAACATGTCCAATCTATTATTAGCATGCTTACAACAACATCAACTTCTTATATTCTATTGGCTTCTTTAGATGTTGCCAGAAAACGCCTTGCGACTGAAGGACAAGAATTAATCACAAAAACAATTCAGTTAGCTGAACATGTCCGCAATACTGTAAATAAGATTGAAAACCTATACTGCCCTGGTAAAGAAATGTTAGGTACGGATGCAACATTTAGTTATGATCCAACAAAACTGATTGTATCTGTCAAAAATTTAGGTATTACAGGTCATGAGGCAGAATTATGGTTAAGAGAACATTACAACATTGAAGTCGAGCTTTCGGACTTATATAACATTTTATGCCTCGTTACATTAGGGGATACAGAGGATGAAACCAACATTCTCATCCAGGCCTTACAAAAACTAGCAACTACATTTAAAGATAGAGCGGACAAAGGTGTTCAAGTACAAGTTGAAATTCCAGAAATCCCTGTACTTGCCCTCTCTCCTCGAGATGCTTTTTATTCAGAGACAGAGGTCATCCCATTTGAAAATGCTGCTGGCCGCATTATAGCTGATTTTGTAATGGTTTATCCACCAGGGATTCCAATCTTTACTCCAGGTGAAATTATTACACAAGAAAACTTAGATTACATTCATAAAAATTTAGAAGCGGGTCTGCCAGTACAAGGTCCCGAAGACATGACATTACAAACATTACGCGTTATTAAAGAATATAAGCCTATCATTTGATAGGCTTTTTTTTCACCATTTTTTCTTTTACTCATACCATACTAAAGAATGTAACGTATAGGTGGGGATACAGTTATGATTGTGATTGGTCGTTCTATTGTACATCCTTATATCACGAGTGAAAACGAACCGTTCGCTACTGAGAAACAACAAATATTAGCCATTATGGCTGGAAATCAAGAAGTATATGCATTCCGAACGGCTGATGAACTCATTTTCGATCTAAATTTACGAATTCATATTATTACATCTGCCTTAGAACTCTTTCAAAGCGGACTTCAATTCCGTACATTCCAAGAGTCCTATTGTAACCCTGAATTTTGGCAAAGGACACCACTGGGAGGGTTTCAACTACTCCCAAATGTACCACCCTCCGTCGCGATACGAGATATTTTTAAAAACGGAAAAAAATACGGAACAGAATGTGCAACAGCAATGATTATTATTTTTTACAAAGCACTTTTAGCTCTATATGATGACCAAATCTTTAATCACTTATTCGCAAACCTTCTACTATATACATGGGATTATGATCAAGATTTAAAACTGGTGACAAAAACCGGTGGGGATATCGTTCCTGGCGATCTTGTTTACTTTAAAAACCCACAAGTAAATCCAGCTTCGGTTGAGTGGCAAGGAGAGAATGCCATTTATTTAGGCAATTTCTTTTTTTATGGGCACGGTGTAGGAGTACAAACAAAAGAACAAATCATTTATTTATTAAATGAACGAAGAATTCCTTATGCCTTTATCTCAGCATATTTAACAGATTTTATTACACGAATAGATAGCCGTCTTATGAGTCAACATACTTCTGTTAATAATCTACAAACAACACTCAAATTTATTCCCATCAGGGACGATGCAATTGTTGCAACGGTTGGTCATACAACTACAATCTATTAAAAAAGGCGCCTGCAGATGTGCAGGCGCCTTTTTAATTATTGGGCTTTTGTATGCTCCTTGTGATCACATCCGCAAGATCCACATTTCCCGTAAAGTACTGTTGTTTTTTCATCTTCAAAGTGTGCGATTGTTCCTTCACAAGCTTGACATACAATTGTTCCCATTTTTTATTTCCCCCTGAGTTTCATTTATAGTTTCAAATCTTTATATTCATAAACTTCCTATATATTACTGGGCTTTTGTATGTTCATTATGATCACATTCACAATGAGATCCACATTTCCCATAAAGTATTGTTGTTTTTTCATCTTCAAAGTGTGCAATTGTTCCTTCACAAACTTGACATACGATTGTTCCCATTTTTCATTTCCCCCTAAGTTTATGGTCCTAAAAACTTTTTCAGCTGCAAGATTCCTATATATTATTGGGCTTTTGTATGCTCCTTGTGATCACATCCGCAAAATTCACATTTCCCGTAAAGTACCGTTACTTTCTCATCCTCGAAGTGTGCAATTGTACTTTCACAATCTTGACATACGATTGTTCCCATTTTTTATTTCCCCCTAAGTTTATAATCCCAAAAACTTTTGTAACCGCTTAACTTTCTGTCTTCATTTTAATATGTTATACTTTTTACGTCAATAGGTTTTTAGTATAACACATTAAAAATTTTATTTTACATTAGTATGAGACAATAACAAAAAAACAGTCATATCTTAATAAGTACGACTGTTCCCATTTGTTTATTCTTCATATTCAGCATGTAAAGAAGTAGGTGGTACAAGAAACTTAAAGAACTGTGCTAAATCATCCGCCTCCTCCTCCGATTGTAATTTAAAGACCTGTTGTAAATGTTGAACATTATCTACATCATCTTGTCCTAGTAGAGTTGCTCTCCCTGTTTGCATGCACACGACAAGAGGTTTCCCAAAAAACATATTTGTATAAATGACCCCAAAGTCATAACGGTTCTCATGTGTCATAAATCCTAGAAATCGTACCTTCACACTTTCATGCTCATCATACAATTTTTCAAACATTTACTCCCTCCTTTCTTCACAACACTTTCTACTTGTATATATTAAACAAAACGAGGAATGATCCCTTTTTAATTGTCAAAAAATTTACAACAGTGTTAAAATAAATATATATATTACGTCAGGAGGAAAATCTTTATGCAACATGCATTTATTAAACTTGTACCTAAATCTAAACAACAAGCTATCTCATTAGAAGATGTAAAACAACTTTTTCGTTATTATAAAGAAATTACTTCCCAAACCGGTGTGCAAGTTAGCTATGCATATACTAACGTGGCATTTCCATACGAAATACTTGATACGTCTGATACTACACTTGAGCTAAAATCTAGTCATAATCGATATAATTCTATTTATGTGGGGGTTGGAATAGAAAACGAGCAAGCTTTCGTTCAAATCTCCTTACCTTCTACTGCCACATTTGGAGATAAAGGAAAAGCGAATGAATTCTGCCGTTTTTTAGCCAAGAAATTAGAAGGTGAATTAAGGTTATTTAATGGAAGAACAATGTATTTTTATAAACGCTAACCTGTGAAAAAGAGATATTTAATGAAAAAAAAGAACATACTATTTCCAATGGTGCAACAAACTGCCTCTTTTCTGGAGTGCAACATAAAATGTGCAATAACATAAGCTAAATAAAAAAATATAAAAAAAAGTAATACTTTGTAATGTGCTTTATCACGATTTGATAATAATAACACTAATGAAAACCCGCCCCATATAATAAAATGAAAGATCGAAACAAGTGATATTTTCAAGTCGTTGCCCCCTTTCATATGTCCTAGTTTATTACAATATATATGGGCATTTCAAAAAAATCATTACATAATATACGTAAGAAGCATCCTAGCTGTCCAAAATCTAAAGGACAGCTAGGATGCTTCTTCTTTTAAAAAAGATTTTACATATGAGAGCAAAGAACTTCCATTAAACAGATAATTATAGCAAGATTAAACTCTTTATATTTCTATAATTGTGATATAATATTTTACTGACTGCCTATAAACTTACAGAAAGGACTTAACATAAATGGTATTTAGTAACCTCTTATTCTTATGTTTGTTTTTACCTGCAGTGTTATTTGTATATTACACTGTTCGCAAAGAATTGCAAAATATTGTTCTTCTATTATTTAGCTTATTATTTTATGCGTGGGGAGAACCAATATATGTATTTCTCATGCTCTTTTCTATTTTTATAAACTATTGGTTTGGTATTTGGCTTGCCAAAGAAAGAGCAACTATACTTAGTAGAAAAATGCTCTTAACTTTAGCTATTATTATAAACACAGCTATTTTAGGTTATTTTAAATATGCTAATTTCTTAATCGATAATATAAATACAATGTTTCATACAAACATTGTATTAGAAAAGATTCCATTGCCGATTGGTATTTCCTTTTTTACTTTCCACGCTATGAGTTATATCATTGATATATATAAGAAGAAAGTAGATGCTCAGCGTAATATTTTTGATCTCGCATTGTACTTTACTGTTTTCCCTCAATTAGTTGCTGGGCCAATCGTTCGTTATAATACAATTTCTCATCAACTACATACCCGAACAGTTGATGCCGATAAATTCTCTGAAGGAGTTCGACGTTTTATCATCGGATTAGGAAAAAAAGTGTTAATCGCTAATCAATTAGGCGCTATTGCCGATGAAATTTTCGCCATGGATCCAGCAACCATGAGTGTTTCTACCGCTTGGATTGGTGCTATCGCTTATACACTACAAATCTATTTTGATTTTTCTGGGTATAGTGATATGGCAATTGGATTAGGAAAAATGTTTGGATTTGATTTTCTAGAGAATTTCAATTATCCATATATTTCAAAATCGATTTCTGAATTTTGGCGTCGTTGGCACATTTCACTTGGTTCGTGGTTCCGCGATTATGTCTATATTCCACTTGGAGGAAACCGAGTATCCAGCTGGAAAGTCTATCGTAATCTTTTTATCGTATGGGCACTAACAGGTTTTTGGCATGGAGCTAGTTGGACCTTTATGATTTGGGGAATTTATTACGGATGTCTCATTGCTTTAGAAAAAGTCGGTTTTGAGAAAGTGTTACAAAATATGTGGCGCCCGGCCCAACATGTATACGTTATGTTTTTAGTAATCATTGGATGGGTTTTCTTCCGAGCTGATAATTTTGCTTACTGTTTTGAATTTCTCCAAACAATGTTTGGAATAAATGGACCATTAACAGACATTAAGAGTTAC
This sequence comes from Bacillus sp. 105MF, assembly GCF_000374885.1. Lineage (NCBI taxonomy): Bacteria > Bacillati > Bacillota > Bacilli > Caryophanales > Bacillaceae > Bacillus > Bacillus sp. 105MF. The sequence continues at coordinate 236,416 of NZ_KB895567.1, forward strand.
TTCTATGTCATGAACTATTGGGGAATTTTTCTCCTGGCAATTGTTACTTCAGCTCCAATTTTTTCTTGGCTGAAAACTATGCTTTCAACAAAAAGGATAGTAATTTTATCTCCACTTTATTATTTAAGTGTGCTAATAATCGTTATGATGTATTTAACAAATGCAACGTATAATCCATTTATTTACTTCCGCTTTTAAAGGAGGGGTAGCTATGAAAAATTTAAACAACCGTATATTAATTACAGGATTTTTAATTATTATTTTCGGAATGTGTATATGGACTGGAAAAATTATTTACTTGGATAAAAAAACCTTTTCTAATTTTGAAAATAGGGATCTAGCTATTGATCCTGTCTTAACTAAAGATGGTTTAAAATCAGGAAAATACTTCAAAGATACCGAGTTACACTTTACAGATCATATTGCAGTTCGAGATTTCTTTATTAAAACATATACAAATTTACAAATGCACTTCAACCGAACATTTATAAATCAAAAATATGTTGCAAACGATGGTTTTATTTTATCTGAACCAACAAAAACTGACGAACGTGAACAAATGAAGCAATCTGTAAATGAATTAGATAATTTAAGAAATCAGTTTCCAAAAACTGAGTTTTATTTTATGTTAGCACCAAGTAAACTAACGACATTTTCATATAGATATCCACCATACGTAGATCGTGGATATGACCAAAAACATCGCGATTACCTTGTACAAGCATTAAATAATATAAACTTTCCTGTTATCGATGTTCTGCCATTCTTCCAAAAAGAGTTTAGCCGTGAACAGCTAGAAAGTTTATACTTTAAAACAGACCATCATTGGAATATGAAAGGTGCGTTTTATGGATATGAATATGCAATGAATTATATATCTGATCACTCAAAGATATATAAAGATGATAAAGTTAATCGAGATAATTATAAATTCATTACTGAAAAACCTAATGGAGATTTTATTGGAAGTTGGAATAAACAACTGTATAATTTAATAAAAACTCCTGAACAAATCCCTTATGTACAATTAAAGCAAAATCCAAATGCTTGGGATGATTACACCGTATATATTGGGCCTATATCTGAGCAAGCAACTAAAGTACCAATGAAAGAATTCTTTGCAAAGGATAAAAAACAACCTGCACCAAATTATGCAGCGGTCTATCAAACAGACTATGCACAAATTAATATTCTAAATTCAAAAGCAAAAAACAAATTACATGCTGTAGTTATCAAAGATTCTTATGCTGATGCAACATATCCCTTATTTGCTCAGCATTTTGAACAAATAACATTTATCGATCCACGATTTGCAGCTAGTAAAAATATAATAAAAGATCTAAAAGAATTAAATCCTGATGTCATACTATTCCTGTATAATGACTCTAGTATAAGCCCAGAAATGTACCAATTTAAAAACGAACAATAAAAAACAACAAATAAGAGGTGACGAAGAATCACCTCTTATTTGTTGTTTTTATTTTTTCTATAATACACTGAAATTTTATTCAGTCCTCGAGAACTTAGATTTTATAGATCACTTATCTTGACAGCTTCTTTGCTTTCATTAGATGTGGGTTACTACACTACTATCTACGAATGGGAAGATAAAATGTAACTTCTATTAATAATATTATTCTTTCCCCCAATTCAATCCTCTATCTCATCCTAATAACTTTATTTCCTTCCAGCATGGAGATTAAAATAGCTTACCTAACATAAAAAATAAAAAACCACCTTCTAATATCTAGAAAGTGGTTTTTTATCTACTTCATATTATTTTACAATGTGAATTGGCATTCCAAGAGCAACTTCCGCTGCTTCCATTGTGATTTCACCTAATGTTGGGTGAGCATGGATTGTTTGAGCGATATCTTCTGCTGTCATTCCAGCTTCGATAGCTAAACCAATCTCAGAGATAATATCAGAAGCGCCTGCACCTGCAACTTGCGCACCTACAAGAAGACCATCTTCTTTACGAGTTACAAGTTGTACGAAACCGTCTGTGCTGTTTAATGATAATGCACGGCCGTTTGCAGCGAATGGGAATTTAGAAACCGCTACTTCCATTCCAGCTTCTTGAGCTTGTTTCTTAGTGTAACCAACAGATGCTAATTCTGGATCAGTGAAGCATACTGCAGGAATTCCGATGTAATCGATAGCTGATGCATGTCCACTAATTGCTTCCACAGCTACTTTACCTTCGTAAGAAGCTTTGTGAGCTAATGGTGGTCCAGGAACGATATCACCGATTGCATAGATGTTTGGTACGTTTGTACGGCATTGCTCATCGATTTCGATGATACCGCGGTCAGTCATTTTAACTCCAACTTGCTCAAGACCGATTTCTTGAGTGTTTGGACGACGACCTACAGTTACTAATACATAATCTGCTTCTACAGTTTGTACTTCGCCTTTAACTTCGAAGCTAACTTTTACGCCGTTTTCAGTTTCTTCAACGCCTTTAGCCATAGCTTTTGTATGGATGTTTACGTTACCTTTTTTCTGAAGAGCACGTTTAACAACTGTGCTCATTGCTTTTTCGAAACCAGCTAAAATTTCATCGCCAGCTTCTACTACAGTAACTTCAGTACCGAAGTTAGCATATGCAGTTCCTAATTCCATACCGATGTAACCGCCGCCGATTACAACAAGCTTTTTAGGAATTTCAGGTAAGCTTAAAGCACCTGTAGAGTTGATAACACGTTTAGAGTATTTGAATCCAGGAATTTCGATTGGTGTAGAACCAGTTGCAAGAACAGCATTTTTAAACGTATAAGTTTGAGCTGCATCTTCAGTCATTACACGTAATGTGTTAGCATCTACGAAGTAAGCTTCACCGCGAATGATTTCAACTTTGTTACCTTTAAGAAGGCCTTCAACACCGCCAGTTAATTTCTTAACTACGCCGTTTTTCCATTCTTGAACTTTTGTGAAGTCAACTGTTACGTTCTCAGCAATGATACCCATGTCATCAGAATGTTTTGCATTCTCATAACGATGACCTGCATTGATTAATGCTTTAGAAGGAATACATCCAACGTTTAAGCATACGCCACCAAGGTTAGCTTTTTCAATAATTGCTACCTTTTGACCTAATTGTGCTGCACGAATTGCTGCAACATATCCACCAGGACCTGCACCAACAACGACTGTATCTAATTCAATTGGGAAATCTCCTACTACCATTGTTATTACGCCTCCATTACTAATAATTGTGGGTCGTTCAATAAACGTTTAATTTGGTTTAATGCTTTTTGAGCAGTTGCGCCGTCAATTAAACGATGGTCAAAGCTTAGAGATAATGCTAATACTGGAGCTGCAACGATTTCACCGTTTTTCACAACTGGTTTCTCAGCGATACGGCCAATACCAAGGATTGCTACTTCCGGGTGATTAATAACTGGAGTGAACCATTGTCCACCTGCAGAACCAATGTTTGTGATTGTGCAAGAAGCACCTTTCATTTCTGCTGGAGCTAGACGACCGTCACGTGCTTTACCAGCAAGCTCATTGATCTCGTTAGAGATTGTGAAGATAGATTTACGATCTGTATCTTTAACAACTGGTACCAATAGACCTTTGTCTGTATCAGCTGCGATACCGATGTTGAAGTAATGTTTATGAACGATTTCTGAAGATGCATCATCTAAAGAAGTGTTCAACATTGGGTATTCACGTAATGCAGATGTTAAAGCTTTTACAACGTATGGAAGGTAAGTTAATTTAATACCTTTGTCAGCTGCAACAGCTTTGAACTTTTTACGATGAGCAACAAGTTCTGTTACATCTACTTCGTCCATTAATGTTACGTGAGGAGCTGTGTGTTTAGAGTTAACCATTGCTTTTGCAATCGCTTTACGGATACCGCTCATTTTCTCACGAGTTTCTGGGTATTCACCAGCTGGAATTGGTTGTGCTTTTGGTGCTTCTTCTTTTGCTGCTGCTGGAGCTTCTACTGCTGGAGCTTCAGTTGCTACTACTGCTTGTCCACCATTTGCAAATGCATCGATGTCAGCTTTTACAACGCGGCCATTTTTACCAGAGCCAGCTACTTTATGAATGTCTACACCTTTTTCACGAGCGTACTTACGTACAGATGGCATAGCAATTACGCGCTCGTTTACTTCTTCAGCTGCTGCTGGAGTAGCTTCTGCTGCCGGAGCTTCTGCTTTTGCTTCCTCTGCTTTTGGAGCATCGTCATGGTCGTCACCTTTAAATTTAAGGTTTTCGTATCCAGGAGCATCAAACTTAATTAAAGTATCTCCTACTACTGCAACTGTACCTTCTTCTACAAGTACTTCAAGTACTTTACCTTTAACTGGAGAAGGGATCTCTACAACTGCTTTATCATTTTGTACTTCAAGAAGTACGTCGTCTTCGTTTACTTCATCGCCTGGTTTAATAAACCATTTTACGATTTCACCTTCGTGGATACCTTCACCGATATCTGGTAGTTTAAATTCAAATGCCACGGAATTCAGCCCCCTGATTCATATCATTATTATGGAATAAGCACAAAAGAAATCAGCATGTGCTGATTTCTTTTGCACATGAAAAACTAAAATTAGAAGTTCATTACTTTGTTAACAGCTTCAACAATATCTTTATGGTTTGGTAACCATACGCTCTCAGCTTGAGAGAATGGGAATACTGTATCAGCAGCTGCAACACGTACAACTGGAGCTTCTAAGTTTAAGATTGCACGGTCGTTAATTTCCGCTACAACGTTTGCTGCAATACCTGCTTGTTTTTGAGCTTCTTGAACAACAACTACGCGGCCTGTTTTTTCAACAGAAGCAATGATTGTTTCGATATCTAATGGTTGAACTGTACGTAAGTCAACAACCTCTAAAGAGATACCTTCTTTTTCAAGTTCTTCAGCAGCTTTTAATGCAGCGTGTACCATCGCACCATATGCGATAACAGATACATCTGTACCTTCGCGTTTCACATCAGCTTTACCTAAGTCAATTGTGTATTCGCCTTCTGGTACTTCTTGACGGAATGAACGGTACAATTTCATATGCTCTAAGTAGATAACTGGATCGTTGTCACGAATCGCAGAGATTAAAAGACCTTTTGCATCGTATGGAGTAGATGGAATAACAACTTTTAGACCAGGTTGTTGAGCCACTAATCCTTCTAAGCTATCAGCGTGTAGTTCTGGAGTATGAACGCCACCACCGAATGGAGAACGAACTGTTACTGGAGCAGTCCAACGTCCACCAGAACGGTAACGCATACGAGCTAATTGACCAGAAATTGAATCCATTACTTCATAAACGAAACCGAAGAATTGGATTTCTGGAACTGGACGGAATCCTTCAAGTGCAAGTCCAACTGCAAGTCCACCAATACCGGACTCTGCAAGTGGAGTATCCATTACACGGTCTTCACCGAATTCAGCTTGTAAACCTTCAGTAGCACGGAATACACCGCCGTTTACACCAACGTCTTCACCAAACACAAGTACGTTAGGATCATTTTTCATTTCAACGCGTAAAGCATCAGTGATCGCTTGAATCATTGTCATTTGAGCCATGGCTTACTTCGACTCCTTTTCTTTGTAAATTTCATATTGTTCAGCTAAGTTGTAAGGCATTTTTTCGTACATGATTTCCATTAAATCAGTTACTTTTTGTTTTGGAGCTTGGTCAGCCTTAGCAATTGCTTGTTTGATATCTTCTTTAGCTTCTTCGATTACCTTTTCTTCTACTTCTTGAGACCATAGGCCTTTGTTTTCTAAGAATGCACGGAAGCGTACGATTGGATCTTTTTGTTCCCATTCGTTTTCGATATCTTTTGTACGGTAACGAGTTGGGTCATCACCAGCCATTGTATGTGGACCATAACGGAATGTTAAAGTCTCGATTAAAGTAGGACCTTCGCCATTTACTGCGCGCTCACGAGCAAAAGCAGTTGCTGCGTATACAGCTAATGGGTCCATACCGTCTACTTGAATTCCGTAAATACCTGCTGCTACTGCTTTTTGCGCTACAGTTTTTGCTGCAGATTGTTTTTCTACTGGAGTAGAAATTGCATAACGGTTGTTTTGAACAACGAAGATTGCTGGAGCTTTGAATGCACCTGCAAAGTTCATACCTTCGTAGAAGTCACCTTGAGAAGCACCGCCGTCACCTGTGTAAGTAATTGCAACAGATTTTTTACCACGTAATTTCATACCTAACGCAACACCAGCAGTTTGGATAATTTGCGCACCGATGATGATTTGTGGAGCAAGTGCATTTACATTTTCAGGCATTTGGTTACCCATGAAGTGTCCACGAGAGAATAAGAATGCTTGGTATAATGGTAAACCATGCCATACTAATTGTGGAACGTCACGATATCCTGGTAAGATGAAGTCTTCTGCTTCAAGTGCGAAATGACTTGCTAATTGAGAAGCTTCTTGTCCAGCTGTTGGTGCGTAGAAACCTAAACGTCCTTGACGGTTTAAAGAAATAGAACGTTGATCTAGTACGCGAGTATACACCATACGGCGCATTAATTCTTTTAATTGATCATCAGTTAATTCAGGCATTGCTGCTTCATTCACAACTTCGCCTTTTTCATTTAAAATTTGTAATGTTTCAAATTGAGCTGCGATAGCTTTCATTTGCTCATCAACATTAAATAGGGTCTTTTTTGTTTTAGTACCCATTCCGTTCACCTCTTCCTCTCTTGAACCATATTCTGAAACGCTTTCACTAGCAACTAGCTAGAAAGAAAACGCAACCATGTAAACCGACAGGAAACCTCGCCGGTTGAGAATAATTTTGTGTACCTAACAATCTGTACTAATGTTTTTTCAGAAACATATTAATACAATCTTGATCACGTTTTTTAGTTTACAACTATTCTAATCACGATGTCAATTACTTTGGTTACGTTTTTTTTTATGAATAACATTGAGGTTTCCACTGTACATAAGTGTTTTCATTTTCACATCTGTATTAGTAAGCAATAACCTACTGTTATATTATTCCCTTTTTAACCATCTTTTCATCGTAGAATAATATGTAAACGATTAATTCTTCTTAGTTTTTCTCTCTTTACAACAAAAATATGCAATCGCTTCTTCCTTTTCTAGGCGAATGTCTATACACTCCTTATCACTCTCCCATACATTATACTAACCGCAGTGTTAGCGGGAAATGATAAAGGAGGTCATCTCATGTACGGATACACATATTGCTATCCAACTTGTTCATATCCTTCCTATGGCTATGGAGGTTCTTGCGGAGGAGGATCCGGACGCGGCTTTGCCTTAATCGTTGTATTGTTTATCCTTTTAATTATCGTTGGTGCTGCTTGCATTCGTTAATGTAAAACAAAACAACTATAGAAAGAAACAGGCGGCTATGCCGTCTTTTCTTTTTACTAAACGAACTCTGATGAAGAAAGTGCCGCACCCGGCATACTCTTAATTCGCTCCAATTATATATAGAGGCTATGTACTTTATCATGACTTTTTTCAGCTCCTTTGGTAGACTAAAGGAGAAAGGAGAGATTGTGAATGCTTACAATGAATGATGTAATTCGTGAAGGAAATCCCATTCTACGAGCAGTAGCAGAAGAAGTACCTCTGCCAGCAAGTGAAGAAGATATACGTACTCTTAAAGAAATGATCGAACTTGTAATAAACAGTCAACACCCTGAAATGGTTGAAAAATATAATTTACGTCCAGGAATCGGGATTGCTGCACCACAAATTGGCATTTCAAAAAGAATGATTGCTGTTCATGTTACTGATACAAATGAGACATTATACAGCTATGCTTTATTCAATCCAAAAATTATTAGTCACTCCGTTGAACGTACATACTTATCGGGCGGCGAAGGGTGCCTATCTGTAGATCGTGAAGTTCCCGGCTACGTTCCGCGTTACACACGAATCACAGTTAAAGCGACTACTATCGATGGTGAAGAAGTAAAATTACGTTTAAAAGGGTTGCCAGCGATTGTATTTCAACATGAAATTGATCATTTAAACGGCGTAATGTTCTATGACCACATTAATCAAGAAAACCCTTTTGCATCCCCTGATGATGCAAAACCATTCGAAAGATAAAATAACAAAAAAGCAGAAGCTTTAGCTCCTGCTTTTTTTATAATGAAATGGTTCCCACACTCTTTTGTTACAATAAATGAGCCCACTGTAAGCCGTGAAGAATCCCATCTTCACTAACATCTTTCGTCACATAATTAGCAAGTTTTTTCAAATCCTCATGACCATTCCCCATCACAATACCTGTTCCTACCGCTTCAATCATCTCTAAATCATTTAACCCATCTCCAAAAGCATAGACCTGTTCACGTTTAAATCCTAATTTCTCAATAAACTTTTCAATTCCCTTTGCTTTTGAACCACCATTTGGGATAATGTCCATCGAATATGCATGCCAACGAATAAAGTGAAAATCTGGATAATCATGAAGAAACTTTTCTTCTTCACCTGCTTGGCAAAAAAGAAGCGTTTGATAAATATCACGATTTTCATAAAAACCTGGTTCATATACTGGATGTTCAAACTCCAAACTTCCGAAACTTTCTTTTACATAATCATGATATTCTACTGTTGCCTTCATATCCTTATGATCTAAATAAACAAGCGGGTATCCCTCTTGCTTTGCAAATCTTGTAAATGTATGTAACGTATTAGAATGTAGCGGATTTTTAAATATAACCTCATCTTCAAATACAACATATTGGCCATTAAAACTAACATAATTATGAATATTAAGTTCATTACGAATATCTTCAAACATGAAAGGCGCACGCCCTGTCGCAATTGCCACATGTACTCCTTTTTCTTGCAACATACGCACGGCTTCTCTTGTAGATTGCGGAATTTTTTTATCATGATCTAGTAATGTTCCATCAATATCAAAAAAGACGATTTTATCATTCATTTTCAAAACCCTTTCTAGCCCTTCTATGTTCCTACCTTGACTATTTCTTTTCAAATCCTAAAAAAAAGTATAACATATTAAACATCTGTGAAGAAAGCGTTCACTTCCTAACCTTATTCGCACAATATGCATATACTATCAAAAGAACATTGATGTTTGTTTGAATGAATTTTCTTTTCTAATCTATCTCATACTATATTCATAACTGGGGGGCATACTGCCTGTGAGAGCCAAAAACGTAACATAAGATTACATCTGCACGAGCCAATAAAACCCTTGAATATCCGGACAGCACTTCCCTCATTTCTCTTCTATGATTTCCTAGTATGTAGAGATGAAGAGTTACTACTGACTAAACAAAAAATAAGTATGCATGTTTGAAATAAGGAAAGGAAGGAGTAATCATGCTGAAGAAGCTGAAGAAAAAGTTAAAACGATATTTAAACGATTTAGTCCGTAAAAAGACCATGGCTTAAATCGTGCCCATTTCGGGCTTTTTCTTCATTCTCATTCGAAAAAACATGAAAATCATGACTATTTGCTTTATAATAGGTAACAGATAATGCAAAACATAGACAAGGAGAGGTTTTCCCAATGATTTTTAAAGTATTCTATCAAGAAAAAATGACTGAGGTTCCAGTACGTGAAAATACAAAAGTTTTATATTTAGAAGCGGAATCTGAAAGAGACGTTCGTACAAAATTACAAAAGTTCGCATATAATATTGAGTTTGTCCAATCTGTTACTGGCGCTCATCTTGAATACGAAAAGCAAAATGCTGATTTAACATTAACGGAGATCGTATAATTTATGAAATTCCTAAAAAATGATCAGGCGGCCGTTTTTGCTCTTGGTGGACTCGGTGAAATCGGCAAAAATACATATGCTGTCCAATTTCAAGATGAAATTATTATAATTGATGCTGGAATTAAATTTCCAGAAGACGAACTTCTCGGAATCGATTACGTGATTCCTGATTACACTTATTTTGTACGAAACGAAGATAAAATTAAAGGGTTATTTATCACACATGGTCACGAAGATCATATCGGTGGAATCCCTTATTTATTACGCCAAGTGAACATCCCAATTTATGGTGGGAAATTGGCAATCGCCTTAATTAAAAACAAGTTAGAAGAGCACGGATTACTTCGTAAAGCAAAACTTTACGAAATTCAAGAAGACGATGTTATTAAATTCAAAAAGACATCTGTTTCCTTCTTCCGTACGACGCACAGTATTCCAGATTCATATGGAGTTGTTGTGAAAACACCGCAAGGGCAAATTGTTCATACGGGAGACTTTAAATTTGATTTCACACCAGTAGGGGAACCAGCAGATTTAACGAAGATGGCAGAAATCGGTAAAGACGGTGTCCTTTGTCTCTTATCTGATAGTACCAATAGTGAAGTACCTAACTTTACAATGTCTGAACGCCGCGTCGGTGATAGCATTCAAGATATTTTCCGCAAAGTGGAAGGACGTATTATCTTTGCAACCTTCGCGTCCAATATTCATCGTTTACAACAAGTTGTAGAAGCTGCTGTTGAAAACAATCGTAAAGTAGCTGTATTTGGCCGAAGCATGGAAGCAGCAATTGAGATTGGTCATAATCTTGGTTATATTCGTTGTCCAAAAGATACATTTATAGAAGCGTCTCAACTAAATCGCCTACCAGCTAATAAAGTTGTTATTTTATGCACAGGTAGTCAAGGGGAACCAATGGCAGCACTCTCTCGTATTGCTAACGGTACACATCGTCAAATTCAAATTATCCCTGGTGATACAGTTGTTTTCTCTTCTTCACCAATTCCAGGGAATACCGTTAGCGTAAGCCGTACAATTAATATGTTATACCGTGCTGGTGCTGATGTTATTCATGGTAAACTTTCAAACATTCACACAAGTGGACATGGTGGACAAGAAGAACAGAAGTTAATGCTACGTCTCATTAAACCTAAATACTTTATGCCAATTCATGGTGAATTTCGCATGCAACGTATGCATATGAAATTAGCAAACGATTGTGGTATTCCAGAAGAAAATTGCTTCATTATGGACAATGGTGATGTTCTTGCCTTACGTTCAGATGAAGCAAACGTTGCTGGAAAAATCCCATCCGGCTCTGTTTATATTGATGGAAACGGCATTGGTGATATTGGTAACATTGTATTACGCGACCGTCGTATTCTTTCTGAAGAAGGACTTGTTATCGTAGTTGTCAGCATTGATATGAAAGAATTTAAAGTTGCAGCAGGACCTGATATTATCTCTCGTGGATTCGTTTATATGCGTGAGAGTAGCGATTTAATCAACGATGCACAAACTTTAATTACTACTCATTTAGAAAAAGTAATGGAGCGAAAGACAACACAATGGTCTGAAATTAAAAATGAGATTACAGATACATTAGCACCATTCTTGTATGAAAAAACAAAACGCCGTCCAATGATTTTACCAATCATTATGGAAATATAAAAAAAGGACAATGCTTGCTGCGAGCATTGTCCTTTTTTATTTCACATTATATCCTATCGTAAGAAGTGCTTAAAGCGATTCACTTCATCATCATGACCAATTACAATTAAAATATCTCCTGATTGAATATTTTCTGTAGCTCGAGGAGAAACAATAACTTCCTTCCCTCGCTTAATTGCCACAATGTTTAATCCAAACTTCGCACGAATATCTAGTTCAATTAAAGAGTGGCCATCAATTTTTTTATTTGCGATAATTTCTACAATACTATGCTCATCTGAAAGCTCTAAGTAATCTAATACGTTACTTGAAGCAATATTATTCGCAATTCGTTTTCCCATATCGCGTTCAGGATGGACAATATGATCTGCCCCTATTTTAGTTAACACTTTTTCATGATAATCATTTTGAGCCTTAACAGTAATATTTTTTACGCCTAATTCTTTTAAAATAAGAGTCGTTAAAATACTCGCATTTAAATTGTCACCAATCGCAACAACTACATGATCGAAATTGCGAATTCCAAGGCTCTTTAAGACCATTTCATCTGTTGAATCTGCAATCACTGCATGCGAAGCAATATTTGCAAATTCATTTATCTTGTCTTCATCAGAATCAATTGCCATTACTTCCATACCTAATTGAGCTAATTCACGACAAATACTGCCTCCAAAACGTCCAAGTCCGATGACAGCAAATTCTTTCTCTTTCTCACTCACATGAATTCCTCCAATAACATCAAGTCCTGTCTACTTTTATTGTAGCATACTTTATATTCGCCACAAAGACTAGTAATCAACGTATACTTATTTTTGCTTTTGTATATAGAAATACTGCTGCAAATAAAATGCAATAATACAAATGAGCATACCAAAAACAAAAATATTTCCAAACGAACTAAACGTTTGAAACACAAATAATAATGTTTCTTGACCAAAAAAGGCAAATAAGAGCTGTGTAAAAGCAAATAAGAGCGCCCATTTATAATGCTGTTGATGAAATAAATAATGAGTTGCTCCTAAAAATGCACAAAATGAAATAATAAATATCCACCAGGTCTCTAAAAACACTTGCCATCCTGCAAAGTTATATCCATTTACAACAAGTGCAATGATTCCAATGACTAACATCGTGGGAACACTCCAAAATAACGCTCGACTCCGAAAAAATCGAATCCCATTAAAATCACCTTTTTCATTTGCGCAATACGTTAAAAATGCTGTACTTATATACAGGACAGAAAGAATTGTTAATACGATGATTAACCAAAAATGTAACTGATTATATTCATGTTCTATATTCGTAACAATAGCTGCTAACATACTTGGAATCAGCATACCTGTCCATCCGTCAATTTTCCTTTCATTCCAAAACACAGCATTTCCTATTCGAATTCCTAAAAGCATAAAAATAGTGACACCAATTACAAATAATGTTGTCTTATTTCCAACTAGACTTGTCGAAAAGGCAATTAGACCAATAAATAAAAAAAGAACGAATCCATTCATAATCTCTAATACTGGTGATAAATAACCTTTCACCCATTTATATGTTTCTTCATATCCTCGTTTATTCGTTAAGCGATATGCGTAAAAACTTATCCCGAAATAAACTGCTGCAATAATAACATATGCGTATAAAAAGAAACACAAGATTGCACTGCCAATCTGCACCTGATTCCCCACCCTTTTTTCTATATATCACATTGATTTTACACATTTATCGCATAAAAAGTAAACTAAAACATACAGTTCCATTTCCTTCAGTAAGATTTTTATTTCTAAATTAGTATGTACACGTCCCATTTCTCATTTATCCTACTATTTATAAAGTGAAATTTTAATCAATGGAGGTTTCCCCCCCCACCTACCTTCTTTACTTTCGCTGCATGTTGAGGTGGAGCTCTTACCACCCATGAATAGCGTAATAAAACAAAAACCTCCTAATGAAAAGGAGGCTTTGCACATATCAAAAGAAACTTCTCCTTCCAAGCCATCTAGCATGTAAAGAGAAAGCTCCCCATCTTATTCAGCTTCTTTTTTCGCTTCATCTAACACACGATTTACTCGTTTTGTTAGCATTTTCATTCCACTTCCACCTGCTTGGAAATGACGAAGCACACCATTTTTATCAAATACATAATACGCTGGTACATATTGATTTTCAAATGCATCGGCAATCTTGTGTTGGTTATCCACCAAAATCGGTTGGGATATTCCGTGCTCTTTTGCAACTGCTTCCACTTGCTCAAGATTTAAATCTTCTTCTGAACGTGGCATATGAACTGCAACAACATTTAATTGCTCTTTATATTCATCACGGAATTTATTAATATCTGGCATTGCTTCTTTACATAAGTGACAACTAACTGACCAGAAATGAATAAGTGTTGGCTTTTCGCCAATTAGTGATTCACGTACTACTTCTCCATTTAACACTGTTGTTGCACCGTCTAAAGAAGGCATTGGTTGACGTAATTTCATGATTTTCCCCCCTTACGGATGTAGAGAAAGGCCTAACAAAATATTGTTAGACCCTGCTATATTTCACAATAAAATTAAACGTTTAAAGTTGCTTGACCTGGTTTCCAGTTTGCTGGGCAAAGTCCACCAGTTTGAAGAGCTTGAAGAACACGAATTACTTCGTCAACTTCACGGCCAATGTTGTTGTGATGTACAACTTGGTACATTAATTCGCCTTCTGGGCTAATGATGAATAAACCACGAAGTGCGATACCTTCTTCTTCAAGTAATACACCGTAGTCACGAGATACTACATGGTTTGTATCAGCAGCTAGAGGGTATTTTAATTCACCTAAACCGTTTTTCGTACGGTCAGTGTTAATCCAAGCTAAGTGAGTGTGAATTGTATCAGTAGATACACCAATTACTTCTGCATCTAAATCTTCGAACTCATCATAACGATCAGAAAGTGCGATAATTTCTGTTGGACATACGAAAGTGAAGTCCATTGGATAGAAGAAAAGTACCGTCCATTTGTCCTGTTTCATAACCTCTTCAAGACTTACTTTACCAAATTCTTTGTTTGGCATAACAGCGTCCATTTCAAAGCGTGGCGCTTGTTTTGCTACCATACGTTCTGCCATATGTATCAACCTCCGTAAATTTTTTATCATATATTGTCTACTCTTGTATTATATAAGAGGAATTAGTTTTTAGTCAATTTTATTTGATAATTATTATAAAATAACTTACTAACAACTTGTTCCTCCACCTACCATTATAAAGTATTGTGTTAGAATTACAAAAAAAATGCATCATAAATTATAATTTTCCACATAAAAAGAACAGGCTTTAACCCCTGTTCCCTTTCCATTTTACATATTGATTTAAAAACGAAATGGTTTGTTCGATTGCCTCTTCTTTCGGTTGTAGCTTTGCATGATGTAAACCATATTCTGAGTCTACCCCAAGCCAAAACATAAATCCTGGGATATCACGAAGCATATACCCGAAATCTTCTCCTGTCATCGCCTCTGTACATGTAACAACATTCATATTCGTTTGCTCAGATGCAAACATCATAAACTCTTGCGTTAACTCTTCATGATTATATACTTGATGATACATTGCTCCATAATCAATAACAGCTTCACATTGAAATGCTGCTTCGATACCTGTGACAATCGCTTCTATTCTGCTCTTCACTCGTCTCATCGATTCAACTGATAGTGTTCGAATTGTCCCTTCTAGGCGAGACTTTTCTGCAATAATGTTTTGGACTGTACCACCTGTAATTTTACCAATTGTAATAACCGCACTATCAAGTGGATTCACATTACGACTAACAACCGATTGAAGCTGTGTAACAAGATGACTTGCCGCAACGATCATATCGTTCGCAGTATGTGGATATGCTGCATGTCCACCTTTTCCTTTTAAATCAATATATAGTTCCGATGTATTTGCAAATAGTAATCCTTCTTTTGTTGCGATTGTCCCCACTGGATACTCTGGTGCGATATGAAGACCTAGAATGATATCAGGCTTCCACTCTTGTAGTTCTTCGCTTCCTAACATAGGTAAAGCGCCACCTGGTCCTTCCTCCGCCGGTTGAAAAATAACTACAAGGTTATCATCTATCCTGTCATTTACAACCGCTGTTAAGAGTCCTAAGCCGATTGTAGCATGCACATCATGACCACATGCATGCATCATTCCTTCATGAATAGAAGCGAATTCATACCCAGTTTCCTCTGAAATCGGTAAACCATCAATATCTGCACGATAACCAATCGTTTTCCTTGGATTTCTGCCATTCACTTTAACGATTACGCCCGTTTTCCATGTTTTAACTTCAATATATTCCTTAGGAAGAGTATAAATATAGTCTAAAATATATTGTTGTGTTTTCCATTCCTTAAACCCTAACTCCGGAATCTTATGTAAATCCCTACGAATTTGTACAAATTTACTGACTGTCATGTCTCCACCACCATTTATCTCGCTATTCGCGGGCAGTAAGACCTCCAACTCAAAATTCAGCGAAAGCAAAGAAGTTAGGTGGGTGATCAACTGCCCGTAAAAGTTTCACTTTATAAAAAGCGTAAGAGCTTATTTGCCCTTACGCTTTTGTTCTTTATTTTTCTGGGTTTAATTGACGAAGTTCTTGTTTAATTTCTGTTTTTGCTTTTGTCTTCTCATCAATTTCTTTAATAACACGAGCTGGTGTTCCTGCAACCACTGTATATGGCGGTACATCTTCCGTTACAACTGCACCTGCTGCAACAACCGCGCCTTTACCAACTGTAACACCTTCTAGGACAACTACATTTGCACCAATTACAACGTCATCTTCAACGATAACTGGTTTTGCAGAAGGTGGTTCGATCACACCTGCAAGTACTGCCCCAGCACCAACGTGACAGTTTTTACCTACTGTAGCACGTCCGCCAAGCACTGCATTCATATCAATCATTGAACCTTCACCGATTACTGCACCGATATTAATCGTTGCATTCATCATAATAACTGCATTATCACCGATTTCAACATGGTCACGAATAATTGCACCTGGTTCAATACGAGCTTTAATACCTTTTAAATCAAGCATTGGAATAGCAGAATTACGACGGTCGTTTTCAACAACGTAATCTACAACGTGCTTTTTATTGTCTTCAAGAATTGTCTTAATCTCAGACCATTCTCCAAATAAAACACCAGATTTTTTATTTACAAATGCTTGTACTGTTTCAGGGAATGTTACTTCTTTTAAATCCCCTTTTATGTATACCTTTACAGGAGTTTTCTTCTCGCTTTTTTGAATAAACGAAATAATTTCGTTTGCATCCATCATTTTCATGCTTGTTGCCT
Source organism: Bacillus sp. 105MF (assembly GCF_000374885.1). NCBI lineage: Bacteria > Bacillati > Bacillota > Bacilli > Caryophanales > Bacillaceae > Bacillus > Bacillus sp. 105MF. Next base: position 253,142 of record NZ_KB895567.1, read on the forward strand.
CCTAAATCCATTTATAATGTTACTCTACCAAACGAAAGAGCTACTAGCAAGACAATAATCTTATTTTTCCATTTGAATTTCTTCTATAATATCTAAAAATGCTTGCACTTGCTTAAGTTGCCTTGCAGAATCACTTGTCAATAACCACGTTTCTCGAGTCAATTGAACAGGCGTTTTATATGTCTTTTCTCTTACTTCTTTTAACACAGTAGAAGGCAACAGCGCATAACCAATTCCATTTAAAACGAGCTGCTTACATGTTTCAATTTGATCAACTACAATCGTTCGTTTAGGAGGATTAGAAAATAAACTATACCACCAATTTTGTATTTGTCCATAGTATGTGGAATCGCTTTTAAATTGTATAAACGGTCTGTTTGTATCTTTCAACATAGAAATATCTTTAATTTCTGTGTCAACTAAATACAGCTCATCCTCAAATAATTGCTGTTTATACCCTTTATATTCTTGTTTCCCTCGTAGTATAGCTACATGAACATCCCCTTCATAGAATTGCTTCTGTACTTCACTACTCCATCCTGTGAAAAGGGAAATTTTAACAAATGGATATTTTTGTACAAACCGCTTTAAAACAGGTGGTAACCAATATTGTCCAATCACAGATGCCACAGCTATCTTTAATGTCCCATATGTTTCCGTACGATAGATTGCTAATTCACTTTTAATTGCCTCTTCCCTTTGCAACATATCTTTCGCATAATTGGCCACTTTTTCCCCTTCTGGTGTAATTGTCAGGCCTTTTTGAGAACGGATAAAAAATTTCATTCCCCACTGTTTTTCCATTGATTGTAATCGTTGACTGAGTGCAGGTTGTGAAACGAATAAGCGCTCCGCAGCTTTTCTCATATTGGATTCCTGTGCTAAAACAACCATCATTTGAAAATCATCAATTTGCAACTTTCTCCCTCTTTCCTTATCTTACATCTAACCTCAATATATATGTTGCACTATTCTCTAACATGCGATATTTAATTTTTATTTTCAAGAAGCTTGGATAAATTGACATTTCACTTAACCTTTTATACTTGTTGACGCTGTTCCCTATACACAATGGAAAAGAGACGCATGATAAAAAAGCGACTTCTTTTTTATTCGAAGTCGCTTACCCTTCTTTATCGATTATACTGTCTTACTTTTTTGTTCAACAATTTTAAAATAGCACGCCTTGTTAAAATTCCTTCAAAGTACCCGTCATTGTTTACAGCACAAATAAATGGATGATCAATTGTCATTTCTAACGCTTTAGCAAATGAATCTTCAAGTCCAAGATTCGGAATGTCCTTTTTCATTACATTCTCCACTTTCATATCCTCAAGCTTTTCAAATTCAATGCGTTCTAACCCTAAAATACCATCCAAAATCATCGCAGTACTTATTAATCCATGCAATTTATACATGGGATCTAAAACAGGAATCGCAGAATATCCAGACTTTACAAGAACAAGTAAAGCATGTTCTAAGCTATTTCCAATTTGAACATGTGCAACTTTTTCTGATGAAATCATTAAATCCTTTACAAGAACTTGTTGAAACTCATCTTTCGGAATACTAATCATTTTATATCCCCCACTTTTTCTCCCTTTTTCCTGCTAACATGATCTCCAATAGACTATTCATAAGAACCTTACTGTTCGAAGTTAATCATATCCACGGCTAAAAGTGTCACTTTATTTCCCATTTCTACTCATATCTTATGATAGCGTTTTCATATTATTATTTTGTCCTTATTTATTACAATAAAAAATAATGATACACAGTTCATTTTACCATAGAACACAAAAAAAAGACTACCTTTCTGGTAGCTCTTAGTATCCTTCATTTTTTAATCGATTAAATAACCTTGTAATTCTTCTATATTGGGAAATATCAGCTTTTTTTAAACCAATTTCAATATCTGCAAGCTCAACAGCTAGAATTTCAGTAGCGTAGTTTTGACGAAATAAAATATCTAACAGCAAGCTTTTTTCTTCGTTTGTTAAAGTAACTTCCGTCTGCATATACTCCTCTCCTTATGCTTTTTTCTTATTATTTATTATATAAAATATTCGCTTAGTTTAATAGATAAAAAATTCAGTTTTTTACTTTGTATATCGATTTGCATAACTAAAAGCTGCATAAGCATCAGGTTTAATTTTTGCAGTCAGCCCCATCGCCTTCACCTTCATTGTCATATCCGAAATAAATTCTTTTGTTAATCCATTATTTCCTATATCCAAGTGAATTTCCATTACAAATCCAGCTCCTTCATGAGCGTATGGATGTAAAATCTCCCATATCCGCCTTATATGTTCCGGTGTAAACAAACAGGCGACTTCTTGACTAAACTGTGTTTCTAAATATATTTTCTCACGTAAGGTAGGTGGTCTTTTATGTACTGCTTTATGTTTTAAACATCCCCATGCTCCTTTCCCAACACGATGAATGTGCACTGCCGTAATAAAACGAGTATCTTTTTGATGTGCTTGTGAATCAGTTCCAATAGACAGTCGATATAAATTGCGTGGATCTCTTTTAATAAAATTACAGATGCGTGAGAAAACCGTTTCAAAATTCATATTCCTCTCTGATACATTATAAAATGGATGCTCACCGTCCACATAGTCACGTCCCTTCGATTAGACAGACTTTTTGCATTCTCATTGTATGGGACAAAAGAGGAAAATATGACTTTATTATCCTTTACTTGTTTCTATATTTCGGATGGAATACTTACATGCTGGACAAGTATAAATTACATTCTGATTAGACTGAGCTGTTAGCACATGATCAATTTCAAATGACATATGACATTTTGGACAAACAACAATTGGTAATCGTTCCACACTCCACATTCCCTTCAAACTTTTAATATCAGTGTAGGAAGAACCAAAAAATCTTATACATATAAAGTGAAACTTCCATCAAGCTTTTACAAATCGTTATCTCCACATATCTTCTTTAATTCCTTATCCTCTTACTACCCATTAATGAAGAATGAAGTTATTATTAAAATCACCAAAAAAGGTACCGCTTCTCGCGGTACCTTTTTTGTATGTATCAAGAAATAATATCGTAGATCTCAATTGCAACCATATCAATGTTATCGAATTGATACACTTGTGGCTTTTCGCCTTGCTGATACACTTCTAACTCATACATTTCACTTTTATCGAAAAATTTCACGCTACATTTGCGTTCACCGTTCACTTCAAAATAGCGTTGTGCTACTTCACCGCTTTCAGCTTGTTCTTGTAGACTAACAAGTCGAGTTAAAATTCCTTGGAGTAGAGACATGAAATCTCCCCTTTCTCTAATCTTCCTACCAATAGGTTTTACAGCTATACTCATTCTATCCGTCATAACAGAAAAAATGTTCCACACTCTAGGATAAAGCTTCTTGACGAGAAACTCAACTAAAATTTGTCGAAAAAAGAAGTAAAAAGCAGAAAGGAAATCTTTTTTTTCCTTTATTGCGGTTTTTGTAGCTGCGGAATATAATAAAAAGCAGAAAAAGAGGAGGATTTATAATGAAAAAAATAGAGGTTTATACACAACCAGATTGTCCACCATGTACCATTGTAAAAGAATTCTTAAAACACAACAACATAACATACAAAGAATTTGATGTCAAAAAGGATACCGCTGCTCGCGACCGTCTTTTATATGACTATAACTCATACTCAACTCCAACCGTTGTCATTGATGGGGAAGTTGTCTCTGGTTTTCAAATTGAAAAATTACAACAGTTACTAAATCTAGAACAGGAATAGGCAATGATTCACCTATTCCTGTTCTTTCAACTCTTGTAATTTTTTCATTTCTATTAAAAGCTCCTGACTCTCATGATAACCAGCTAATTTCCATTTCCCTTCTTCCTTTTGCAACGTGATAATTTGATATTGTTCATTTTTCACCCATTCATATACGTATAAAAGCCCATGTTCTTCGTCAAATGCTAACTTTGTTTGAGAAGTAAAAGAAAAAGGAGCTTCTTTTGTAGGAAGTAAATGTTCACCACTTTGTTTGTCACCGTTACTATTTTCATCTGTAAAAACTTGAAGAAAGTTATTTGTAAAATAAGGTGATAGTGCATCATACATCTTCCCCATTGATAAATGCTTCCCACGAATTGAAAATTGTACCTCATATCCCTTTTGAATGGTTGTAAACACTTCTTTTCGATCCACTTTTATTTCTTCTTTACCAAGAACCGTTGTAACACTATACCCAACTAGAAAGGCAACACATAAAAATAGAACAAACCAAATTCCATATTTTCTCATTTTTTCACCTTCCTTTAACAGAGCTTGTCTTTGTAGTATTCATTGTAACAATGATTATGTAAAGAAAGGGATGGTTTCGTTCGTAAAATCTTTACAATGATAGACAGCATTTTTGCCATCTTTTTCACTATTACCAATTTACGCTAAAAACAAACAAAAAAATGCACGAATTGCTTCGTGCATTAAAATAAAACATCTTCTTCGTATAAAAATTCATAGGACAAATCAATAAATAAAAAATGTTCATCGTCAATTGGAAAGGAAAACGTTCGTACCATCTCTCCTGTTTCTATATCTGCATATAAATCAGAGAGTCTTGCTTTATTTTCAAATCTCATTTTCATTATATTTTCTAAAAAATACGGACGCCAGCTCCAATTTTTCATATAATACTCTGGCATAACAATCCATTCACCATCTTTTTTCATAATGTTTCCTGATTGCTGAAAGCCGTCTTCATTACAAATAAAGATTCGAAAACTATAATGCGATACATGTTGACTAAAATGCAATAACCAATCATTAACGTCTTCATTCTTTTTCTGCTTAGATAAAACATTCCCAACTTGATTACGCAATGTTTCCGTTAATTGATAAATTTTTTGTAGTTTTTTCTTTTCATGTTGAATAAATTGATGACATTCATTACCAAGACGTTCTTTTAAAATATCCGCTTCAATAAAATCAGGTAAACATTTTTTTAAATAATCCCCTTGATAATATCTTCCACCATTTTTCCAAGCGTATTGCAGTTGGTAAAAAGCATCAATTTCTTCATATAATAATGTCGCACCAATTCTTCTTGCTAATAAAGACAAAGAATATAAAATATCTTGATAAGATTGTAAAAGTGCAGTTTGTCTTAAATTCGTTAAGTCCACCTTTAAAATATCAGGTGCCAGCACACTAATTCGTTCTAGATTACTCGTACCTGTCCCTACTTTATTAATTGAAATTTGAATGCCATATGTACGGTAATACATAAGTAAGTGATTAAATTGTTCTATATCTTCCTTACAATCATGCTCTGTTATTTCTAAAACGATATTCCCTAAGTTCAATCCTTTTTTTTCATACATTAACAGCAAATGAAGTAAACTTTCATCTTCATCATTCATTAATATGTTCGCACCCCGATGTATAAACAATAAAAATTTTTGATCTGTTTCCAAGTAACGTTCTAATGCTTTTTCTACTATGACATTATCCGCCTCTAGTTGAAATTCACCTGGAATGGAATCATCATGAAAAAAAGAAGAAAGACTTTGTATCCCTTCTTCCGTTTGGATACGTCCTACTACCTCATATCCAATTACTGTATGCTCATCAGCACTAAAAATAGCTTGATAATAAGGAAGGACTTTATCTAAATTACTCATCACATCTAATGCATCTACCAAAATGTTTCCCTCCCTTTACTTTTCAAAAATTATAACACGGTATGTATAGAAAAATAATAAAAAATCCCTTCAGTTTTCCTGAAGGGATTAGAGGGGTAAAATGCTAAGGGGAATTAGCAATTCTACTATGAAGAAAAAAGAGGTCTTAAATATACCTTATAAAAAACCTGTTGTAAACACTTTTCTTTCATATGTCACAAATCCGTCACATTTTACCTCACATTCATGGGCAGTAATCCCCACGTTTCACTTTATATAATCCCTTTAAAATGGATACTGATGCAAATGCTGTCCACCATCCATTGTCATACACGTTCCATTTATGTACGCTGCCTCATCAGAGCATAAATAAAAAGCTAAACCCGCAATTTCTTCTGGCGTACCAAGCCGACCAAGCGGGACGCTTTGCAGTGTACGATTGGCTGCCTCTTCTGAAATCCATAATTTATCCGCACCACCTGTTCGTTCAATTGGTCCAGGAGCAATTGCATTGACGCGAATACCATATTTACGCCCCCACTCAACAGCAAGCGTTTTTGTCATTGCCAACACACCTGCTTTCGCCGCAGCAGAATGAATGACACCCGGTCCTGCATCCCATGCATACGTTGCTACCATATTAATGATATTTCCTTTTATGCCCTTCTCAATCCAATACTTCCCTACTGCTTGACTACAATAAAAAGTTCCGTTAAGCACAATATTAATAACCGCATTCCAACCATTAATCGATAAATCTTCCGCAGGGCAAATAAAATTACCTGCTGCATTATTTACTAAAATATCAATGCGTCCAAATTTTTCATCAACATATTCAATCATATTTTTTATATCTTCTATATTTCGAACATCCATTTGTACTGTCAATACTTGTCCTGAAAATTGCTCAATCTCCTTTTTCGCTTCTTCCAGCTTTTCTTGTGTACGCCCTGTAATAACAACGCGTGCTCCTTCCTTTGCAAAACGAGCTGCCATCCCTTTTCCCATTCCGCTTGAACCACCTGTTATAATCGCTACTTTTTCTTTCAAAATTTCCCCTCCCTAAAAATGAATACATATTCATTTTACCACTTTATTTCATAGAAATCTTTATATTTTTAAATTTTTCTGATATCTTTAGATGAGTAAATCACTTTCATTGCCATATTTCTTATAATCTATATAAATCCATTTTGGTTTTTCGACATATAATCCACTGCTATGCAGAACAAAAAGTGACCCGCACTGGTTTTCTCTCTTTGTTTTCACTTAGCATGGGGCAGGAAAAAAATCTGACTGCCTCTATGCATGGCCGGATGCTCTCTCCCACCTAAAGATTAGGTTTTTGTCGGTTTTTCAATTTGTATTTATATATACTACTTTTCGATATCTCAAAATATAATTCTAGAACAAGAAATAAACGGAAAGGAGAGCCAAGTGACCTATAATGATTTGCCTGTATATCTTATAAACTTCCTTTTGTATACTATAGGTTCGCTCATATTCCTATGAAACAAATAACGAGAAGAGACTTTATAAAAACAGGAATACGCACTTGTCTCTATACTTGTATTACAGCTGGTCTCGGCTATTACTATGCAAAATATATAGAGCCGAACTTTCTTTCTTTCACACATCATACCCTTCGTTCTCCACTTATTCCTAAAAACTTTCACAGTATGAAAATCGTCCAATTTAGTGATTTACATTTAGGGTACTATTTTTCTCTCCAGCACCTTTCAACAATCGTTTCAAAAATAAATAGTGCTGCGCCTGATATTGTCCTTTTTACTGGTGATTTAATCGATGACTACCAAACATATAGCGAAACTCCTTTTGTTTCTTCAATTTTGCGAAATATTCGTGCACCCTTTGGTAAATTTGCAATCTATGGAAACCATGATCATGGTGGGTATGGAACCGAATACTATAGTCAAATTATGAGTGATGCAGGTTTTGAAGTATTACAAAATACCGAAAAACGTATTCGTTTATTCGATAATAGTGAAATTTCTATTTTCGGAATCGATGACATGCTTCTTGGCAAACCAGAAATCGAGGTAACATTACACCATGTGCAAAAAGAGCTATATACAATTGTGCTCGTACATGAACCTGATATAGCACCTAAAATTGCAAACTTCCCAGTAAACCTCCAACTTTCTGGACATAGTCATGGTGGACAAGTACAACTTCCCTTTTTAGGAGCGATCATTACCCCAGCACTAGCAAAACATTACATTGAGGGATTTTATCATATTCAAGAATTACTCCTTTATGTAAATCGCGGTCTTGGAAGGACACGTGTTCCATTTCGTTTTTTGTCCAGGCCTGAAATTACAGTATTCACCCTTCAGCACCTGTAACCTATAATTGCCTATTTTCTCATATATCCTTTCTTGTACTCGCTCATCCATGCTTTTTCACCATATGATAACAATGAGTCCAATAAAGGAGGTTTTTACATGTACCCATATCCTCAGCCCTATCTAGTTCGTTCAGGACCCATTGGCCCAGTAAGTGACTCACGCTTCTTCCCCTTCTTCGGCGTTCCATTCTTAGCAGGACTTGCTGGCGGCTTACTTGGCGGAGCATTAGCATTCGGTCCTAGACCATCTTACTATCCTCCATATCCGCCAACACCGTTTCCTTGTTACGGAGGGCCATGCCAGCCGTATTATTATTGATATAAACAAAAACTATGAAAAAAGCCCCTTATTTATATAAGAGGCTTTTTTCATTCATTTCTATTAATTGAAATTTTATTTGATCATTTTTCTATATGAATCCATTTTGATTTTTTAATATATAATCCGCTACTATACAGAACAAAAAGTGATCTGCATTCGTTTTCTCTCTTTGTTTTACCGTTGCACGGGGCAGGAAGTGGGATTGACCGCTCCTATGCATAGCTGGATGCTCTCTCCCACCTAAAAAAAGGAGTTATGTCGTTTTTTTCAATTTGTATTCATATATAATATCCTTATAATCTTAGTACTAGGTACTTACTCATAAGTTATTATTAACTATTTCATATATACAAAACATTACTCTACATCAGTATTTTGATAAGCCATCTTAAATAATTTCACTTGGCTATCAATCTCTTGCGAACTATTATTGATTACATAATAGTATTCACCATCTTTGTTTTGTTCACGCGTTTTTACATTATCTGCTAAAATAAGCTGTAATATTGCGTTTATTCTTGCCTTCATTTCAAGGCCTAGAATTGGAAAAGATATTTCTACTCGCTTTTCCATATTCCTTGTCATCCAGTCAGCGGAAGATAAATAAATTTTTTCATCTCCATTATGATGGAAATAATAAATACGGCTGTGTTCTAAGTAGCGTCCAACGAGACTAATCACCCTAATATTTTCACTTACATTTTGAATACCAGGGCGTAAGCAACATGTTCCTCTCACGATAAGTTCCACCTTCACTCCAACCTGCGATGCCTCATACAACTTTTGAATCAACGGTTTATCTGTTAATGAATTCATCTTAGCAATAATGTGTCCATTACCATATTGCTTATGATAGCGAATCTCTTCATCTATTAGCTCCATAAATTGCTGGCGTATATCAAAAGGAGCCACTGACAAATGATGAAAATGAGGTTTCGTTGTATAACCGCTCAAATAATTAAAGAAATTTGTTGCATCTACTCCAAAATCTTTCCGGGATGTAATATAGCCAAAATCTGTATATAGCTTTGCAGTCGCATCATTATAGTTTCCTGTCCCCAAATGTACAAATCTTTCAATTTTTCCGTTTTTTCTTCGTACAACAAGTGTAATTTTACTATGTGTTTTCAAATGACTTACACCATAAATAACGTGGCAACCCGCTTGTTCAAGTTCCTTTGCCCAATGGACATTATTTTCTTCATCAAAACGAGCCTTTAACTCAACAAGCACTGTTACTTGTTTCCCTTTCTCCGCTGCGGTCTTTAATGCCTGAATAATCGGAGAATCTCCACTTACACGATATAACGTTTGTTTTATAGCCAGCACATTCGGGTCATCTGCCGCATCACGCACAAAATCAACAACTGGCTGAAAAGATTCAAATGGATGATGCAATAAAATATCGTGCTCAATTGCTTTCTCAAATACATCTTCTTCATCGTCTAAATCTTGAGGCGGTTGCGGAATAAGAGCTGGATAAACAAGATGTTCATATAAAGGTGCTAATTTTTTGTATAAGGAAAATAAACATGTTAAATCTAATGGTCCCTCCATCATATATACATCTTCATCCTTTACCTCTAACACTTCATATAATAAAGCTAAAACTCTTTCATCTACGTGTTCTTTTCCAATTTCTAAACGAACAGCCGTCCCCCACTTACGTTTTTTTAACTCTTTTTCAATTACTTTCAATAAATCACGTGCACCCTCTTCATGTATTGTCAAATCCGCATTACGCGTAATACGAAAACGAGTGATCGCGGATACTTTATATCCTGTAAATAATTTATGAGTAAAACTACTAATTACGTCTTCTAATAAAATAAATTTATGTTTTTGATCTTCACTTGGCAAAAAAATAAAACGCTCGAGTAATGAAGGCACTTGGACAATACCAAGCTTTGTTCTGTTCTCTTCCTCTACCTGTTTCTCATCATAGAGAATAGTAGCTAAGTTTAAACTTTTATTTAAAAGCATCGGAAACGGACGATATGCATCTATCGCTACAGGTGTTAAGACTGGAAAAATTTGTTCGTCAAAATATTCTTCAATAAACTCACGTTGCTCTTTCGTTAAATCTTGAAATGTTAACGGCTCAATACCTTCCATTCCAAGCGCTGGCAGCACAGTATTTTTAAATGTATTATACTGAACTGTCATCAATTCATGAGCTTTCGTAGCAATTTTATTTAGCTGCTGTTTGGGTGTTAATCCAGCCTTATTTTCTGGTTGATTGAAGCCCGCTTTTACTTGATCTTTTAATCCAGCAACACGTACCATAAAAAATTCATCCAAATTTGAACTAAAAATACTAATAAACTTTAATCTTTCTAAAAGTGGATTACTTTCATCTTGTGCCTCTTGTAACACACGTTCATTAAAAGCAAGCCAGCTTAATTCACGGTTATTATAGTAAGCAGTATCATTCAAATTTATAGAGCTTTCCTTCATCAATTCCAATTCCATTTCCCCTCACACTTCCCTTGAAACTTTTTCAATATAATTTAGTTACATTTATTGTAACAAATTCCAATTTATCGAAGTGTAAAACTTTTGTAAAGACATCCGTACAACTTAATATTCCTCTTCAAATATTAAATCAATATTCATCTTCAATGCTTTTTCTAACTGCTTTTTCTGCTTTTCTGCTTGTACCTTTTCTGCTAAAGCTGATTGTTTACAAACAATGTGGAATACAAGCTTCTCTTTATTTTTTTCCACGTTAATCTTTTCAATAAGCGCCCTTTGTCTCACATTTAAAGCAGCTGAAAATTGTAAAACTGCCCCTAACAATCGAATTTTTTTCTGTTCACTCTTATTAAACCAATCTTCAAATGGTGTTAAGTGCTGTTTAAATAGCATTTTCGACTTATAAGATGCGATGAGTGCAAGTCTAATACGTTCTTTATGCATCATGCCGTCGATTGTTTTATTCGCCAATAAATAGAATGTATGCAGACGGCTTGCTTCTGTATCTATGTATTTCCCGATATTAAATACTTTGGCAGCTTGATAAAATATACCCCAATCTTTTTCTGAAAAAGAAATAATTTCAGACTCTTCAAGTTGTGTACAAATTAACGTTCCTTGCTTAATAAGTTGAACGACAAATTTCATATCCATTTCATATTCATAGGACAATAAGTGTAAACTTTCCTCTACTACATTTGGATAATAAGAAATACCTAATTTTTTTGTAAGTTCCTCATAGAAAACACCTTCTCGTAACCCTTTTCTGCTTAATACAAATGATGGGGCTTGTATAATATTTGTTAGCATATAAAATACTTCTATCGCTGGAATAATTGTATCAGCTCGATCTTTTGCTAACCCATCTAACTTCTGTAATTCTGTAAAAGAAAGACTTTCTAGTTCCTCTCTCACATCCCTTATATCTGCTTCCTTCATTTTATATAAATGCAAACCTGCTATCGGATAAGAAATTGCATTTTGATGAATTTTCACCATATTTCGAGCACTCCCACCTATAGCAATAAGGGGTAGTCTTTTTTCCTTTAACCAAGGTAACGTTTGAAATTGATACCATAGATATCTTCTTAATTCTTCTAATTCTTCTTTGGTTGGTGTCTCACGATGAATAAATTGTTGTTTTAAAGAAAGCGCTCCAAAAGGAAAGCTATAATATTCTACAATTTCTCGGTCCCGAAAATATGTAACCTCTGTACTTCCCCCACCTATGTCGACAGTAACTCCTTCTGTAAAAGAAGTTGAATTCATCACAGCTAAGTAACCATAGCGTGCTTCTTCATATTCAGATAATACCCTAAGCACAAAATCAGTTTTTCCTTCTACAAGTTTTTTTATTTCTTCTTGATTCTTTGCTTGTCTAATTGTTGCTGTCGCAACACAAAGCACATTATGTAATCCGTGAAACCTTGTACTTTCTTGAAATTGAAGTAATGTTTGCAGCAGTATATCCATCCCTTCTTGTATTAACACACCATCTATTAGATAATTTCTTAATCGTGCAACAACCTTTGTATTTTCAACTTCCTTATAAAAGCCTCCATTTTGTTTTTCATAAATCACCAATCGCATTGTATTTGAACCAATATCAATAATGGTATATTGCTGTTTCAATATATCTTTCACACTTCTCACTCTTTCATTATCAATTTTCTAGAAAGCATTCCTATCACTATTATACAAAATAGTTGTTTTTTGTAACAATATTGCTTTAATATTGAAAATGTATACAATCATTTTTTGTATATAATAAAAACTACTTTTATTTATGCTATAATATTGAAAAACTAGAAAGGGGTCCCACTATGAAACCTTCACAACCACAGTCTCAATCACACAAACAATATTCTATTGATCAATTAGCTCAATCTATTTTCATTGTGAACCGGCATGCCAAAGCTGCTACAAATCCTAAATATTTATATTGGTTGAAAAAGATTGCTTTAGAACGTTTAATTAGTGAAAAGAAAGCAATAAAAGAAGGATTACATTTCTCTAGGAATCCACGTTTTAGTCAGCAACAATCAGATGTTCTCGTTCGGTTAGGTGACTATTTTTTCCATATCCCTCCTACAAAAGATGATTTCAGTACTCTCCCACATCTCGGTAGCCTTGAATCTTCCTATAGAAACCCCAAAACAACTCTTTCTTTAGCAGTAGCAAAAAAAACGCTTCAAGATTTTATTGGGCCGGAAGCGCTAAAACAGGAAAAAAAATTAAGCGAACCAATTCCTTGGTATCGGCGTACGTATACAAAGAAATAAAGCAGGCTTGGCCATAATGGCCAACCTGCTTTATTTCTTCTCTTCTTTTATTTTAATGTTCGCTTGTTTATAAAATGCTACTTTTTCTGTATTATATGATTTTGTATATTCGTTGAACTTATCTTTTTCAGCATCAATATCTTTATAAGATTGGTTCACCGTTTTTACTTTCTCACTAATATCTTTTAATTTTGCTCCTTTATCTTGAAGCATTGTGAATAATTCTTTTTCTAACTTTAATGATTTACTATAGTTGTCATACATCTTCTTAAAAGACTCATATCGTTTTTCGTAAGTATTCTTTACTTTGTCTGCTTGTTCTTTTAACTTACCATTCTCGATTTTTTTCACATATTTATCAACTGATTTCACTTCTTCTTGTGCTTTGTTTAATGCTTCTTTTTCTTTATCAATTACTTTTCCACGTTCTGCTGTATTTTTCATTGCTTGATCTAATTTTTCTTTCACAGCTTGATTATTATCTTTTCCTTCTTGCACGATTTGACCGTATAATGCTTGGCCTTCTTTTTCTAATGCCTCTAATTTTTTCGCGTCTTCAAACATTGGCTTTTCTTGCTTCGCAGCATTTTCAAATGCTACATATAATTCCTCTTCTGGTTTTGGTCCGAAACAACCAGCTAATAATGTCATAGATAAAGCCGCTACAATTGCTATTTTATTATATTTCAACTTTTTTTCCTCCTACTTATATACGATCATCATGCCAAAAATTTAATGGAAAATGAGCAGCTTCTTCATACACTTCAAACTCATACCCTTTTTTACGAAGATCATCAATAATTGTTTGCAATGCTTGTACAGTTTGTTTTTTTTCATGCATTAAAATGACTTCACGTTCTTGTTTAGCCCCTGAAATGACATTTTGTACTACACCATTCGGATTCCCTGGTAATTTCCAATCTAAAGAATCAATAGTCCAGTCCCATTCTTTCATATTTACTGTTGCCATTTGGTCCCGCAATGCTTGATTAAGCCCTGGCATACTTCCGTACGGGCAACGAACAAGCTTAGGTTCCATCCCTGTAACATCTTTCACAATTTTCTGCGCTTGTTTCATCTCTTCTACAAACTGTCCTTGTTTATACAGTTTGGCATAATCATGTGTCATGCTATGAACACCTGGATAATGTCCTTCCTTTACTAAACGTTTCACACTCTCTGTATGAGAAGGGATGTTTCCACCAATCATGAAAAATGTTCCTTTTATTTCATTTTTCTTTAAGATATCTAAAATTTCTTTTTGAAATTCACTCGGCCCATCATCAAAAGTTAAGTATGCAACTTTGCGTACTTCCCCATTAAATTTCACCGGTGCTTTTTTATCCAACTCAACTTTTACCTGTTCACTAGCAGGCTGGATTGGGTTTACCTGAGTGGCTACAGCTCTTGCAGGTGATGTAAAGGATTGAAATATGAAAAACCCCGCCGCGATAGCACTAATTGCAATAGCAATTATAACTAGCCACCTGATCAAAGGTGATCGTCGGCTCCTCACGTCTATCATTCTACCATTCCCCTTCTCTCTTTCTATCAATCTTTTCTTGTTCATTTTACACAGTGTAAAGGTTTGCTTGCAACAATTTACAAATATTCTTTTTGTTCCCTCAAAAGGAAAAGTGTAGAGATTGTTTTCCCTACACTTTTAAATAAAAAAACATTGTGCAAAATGTATTGACACATCCATTACAATTATATGATGTTTAAATCTATTTTTAAAGACTTTTGTTACAAAATATCATTTTTTTGTAACAAAAGAGATGGAATTGTTACGAAAAAACTTTTATAATTCTCTATTTTTTAAATCTCTATGTTATACGATTGAGTTCTCACTTTATTTCATAGCTCTTCTAATGACTTTCGCTCTCCCGGATAAGTTACCGTCTAAAATAATAACTGAATACCTTTTATATAATATAAATTATAAGTAAAGCAAAAAGGATTGAGCATCTATACATCTTGCATTACTAATCATACTGTATGCTTCTATATCAATAATATTTTTTTACAAAACAAAAATGTACGTATTTTTCGTACATTTTCTCTCTTAAACTTGTATTCATTTTCTTTTCTATTTCATATATATAGTATATATCTATTTTGATTTTCCAACATATAAATCGATGCTATGAAGAACGAAAGGTGACCGCTACTTGTTTTCTCTCTTTGTTTTAACTTGGCATGGGGCAGGAAAAGAGTCTGCATGGCCAAATGCTCTCTACCACCTAAAAAAAGGTTTTATGTCGGTCTTTCAATTTGTATTTATATAATATATATCCATTACCGAAAGGAGAAAAAGATGTTACAAAGAGAAAATATTTCAGACGTCATTCGTTTTTTAGCCGGATTTCTCTTATCATTAAAACTATTATTTGAATCATTCGGGCTTTCTTTTATTACAAATGACCAAATTGATGCTATCATAAATGTTGCTTCTTTCTTATTTATTTTATACTTCGGATATAAAAATAACTATGTAGGAAAAAAAGGCCTGGAACAAAAAGAATTACTAAAGAAGCATAATTTGCATTAAAAAAGGAACCCACTTCCCGGGGCTCCTTTTTATTGTTGTATCAATATTGCTTCTTTTGTTTGAAGTGGTCCATATAATCGGCCCTTCTGCTGAAATGTGTATGTAGCACGTAACAAAATATGAGACGGGATTTGTATACGTGATGCTTTCACCTGACAGATTAATTGAGCTTTTTCACCTGGTAGTAATTCATCAATCCTCCACCTTACAAGTTGGAATAAAAACTCTCCCGTCCCTTTACTCGTTTGTAATGTATTAGGGATATATGCAAAATGATCACGAATCATATGACTAACGATTACGCGAGAAATTTCTTCGCTTCCTATGTTTTCAACTTCTAATTGAATAAAAAGAATTTCATGTACATCATAAACAACTTCTTGTGAAAAACACTTTTCTTTTTTACTGCGAATTTGTAATGTTACTGCTACATTTGGATTAGACTGTTTGCTCATAACTTCTTTAGAACCACCTTCCATCCACATAACAGGTTGTAAAGACAACGGAAACAATTCTTTATCTAGACTTATTCCCCACATTTTCACAATCACAATTCACCTCATTCCAGATGGTATTATCTGTACAAATTTATTCTGCTCTCCTAAATAATAAACTACCCTTCTCCAATTCGTTCACCTTAAAACATTCCCCTATTTATTCCAATAAAAATACACGTCTTCAACATTTTTATCTTTCTTCTTTATCTTATTCGACGACGTGATTAAAAAACCATTTTAAATAGCTATACACTCCTTCATTCGCTAGATTCCTTTTGTTTCTTCAATATTAAAAGCTATAAAGTGAAACTTTAATTCAGTAGAGATTTTCTTCATCCCCCACTGATTATTAGCTCTCACCTAACCTCTGAGCTTTCGCTAAATCTTGAGGTGGGAATATTACTGCCCAAAATAGCGGGATAAAATAAAAAAATTTGCCTTTTAGTCAAATTTGACTATAATATGATTTATGCTTTCTATTCTTTATGGCACTATCTTCTCTTATAAAAGGAATAGTGAAATTATAGTCATACATAAAGACATGCTAAAGTACGAACTACTAATAAGATTTTCCTACAGAACAGTTGATCTTATATAAAAGGAGGGGTATGTTTGCAAGAACAAGCATCTCAAAACAAAGTAAGTAAAACAAAGTTTGTTGTTGCTGGATTGTTACTTGGTATTTTAATGGCAGCAATGGATAATACAATCGTTGCCACTGCCATGGCGACAATTGTTGGAGACCTAGGAGGATTTGATAAATTTGTTTGGGTCACATCAGCTTATATGGTAGCAACAATGGCAGGGATGCCGATTTTCGGGAAATTATCTGATATGTATGGACGTAAACGTTTTTATATCGGTGGATTGCTTCTCTTTTTGCTTGGTTCTATTCTTTGCGGTACAGCAGCAAGTATTGAACAGTTAAGTATCTATAGAGCGATTCAAGGAATTGGTGGCGGCGCTTTAATGCCAATTGCATTCACAATCATGTATGATATATTCCCGCCGGAAAAACGAGGGAAAATGACTGGACTATTTGGAGCAGTTTTTGGAACATCAAGCGTATTCGGTCCTTTATTAGGTGCTTATATTACTGATTATATAAGTTGGCACTGGGTCTTTTATATCAATATTCCATTAGGGCTTATTTCCTTCCTCTTCATCTCGAAGTACTACAAAGAATCTCTACAATATAGAAAACAAAAAATCGATTGGGCTGGTGCCATTACACTTGTAATAAGCATTGTTTGCTTAATGTTTGCTCTAGAACTTGGTGGTAAGGAATATGCTTGGAATTCTAATATGATTCTTGGCTTATTTGCTACTTTTGCTATTATGCTTATTATCTTCTTCTTCGTAGAAAGACGAGCAACAGAGCCAATTATTTCTTTCCATTTATTTAAAAAGCGCTTATTTGCAGCGAGCCAAGGTGTTGCCTTTTTCTATGGAGCAACTTTTATTATTTGTACAGTTTACATTCCAATCTTTGTCCAAGGCGTTCTTGGCGGTTCAGCATCTAATGCAGGATTAATTTTAACACCAATGATGGTCGGTTCTGTAGTCGGAAGTCAAGTAGGTGGACAATTGGCGTCTCGAACAAGTTACCGTAACATTATGATCGTATCTGGAATTTTCTTTGTACTTGGGATTTATTCACTTGGCACATTAACACTAGAAACATCACGTACACTCGTAACAACCTTTATGATTCTAACTGGGCTTGGAGTTGGCTTCTCATTCTCTATTTTAAGTATGTCTTCTATTCACAATTTAGAAATGAGAGATCGCGGCTCTGCTACATCAACAAACTCTTTCTTCCGTTCTCTTGGAATGACTCTTGGTGTGACAATTTTCGGTACGATTCAAAATCAGATTTTCACTGATAAATTAAAAGCTGTTTTCCCTCCAGAATTAGCAAAAATGGTACCAACAGGTGGAGACACAAGCTTTTTATTGTCACCACATGCTACTGAAAAAATTCCACCTCAAATATTGGATGGAATTAAACAAGCACTTGGGACATCTATTGCCGATACATTTTGCTGGGCGCTTATCCCAGCTGTTCTAAGTATTATCTGTATTATACTGATGGGTAAAGAACGTCTCTTAACGGGAACAAAGAAAAAACAGAAACAGGTAAGTTAATACACGCCAAAATGAAACGGTATATCTCTTTCGATAAAGAGATATACCGTTTATAATATGTATAAAGTTTATATTACAGGAGTTGAGACAGCGTGAGCATGAAATTAGTCATTCTCGGCTTGCTACTCGAAGGAGATAAACATCCATATGAAGTGCAGCATATAATGAAAGAACGACAAATGAATTGTTATATTAAATACGCAAAAGGATCCCTCTATTACGCCTTTGAACAATTGGAGAAACAAGAGGCAATTGCGGTTACAAATGTTGTACGAGATACCAATCGACCAGATAAGACAATTTTCCATATAACTGAAACTGGAAGAGAATTTTTCCACACACTGCTTTTAAAGCAATTCGAGGCAAAAAACCAAATATATAAACCAATCTATTCAGCACTATCCTTCTCTCACTTTGGTGATGAAAAAACAATCATTCCTATTTTAGAAAAAAAGAGAGATGACACAATTCAATATTTACATACGATGCAATCCATATACGAACATAGCAAGGAAAATGTTCCGCGTGCACAGCTTTATATTTTAAACAGTGTTATTGACCATATTACTGTTGAATTACGTTGGTTAAATGAACTCCATAAAGATGCAAGTGCTGGTCGCCTTTCAGAAATAGGAATGAATGGAAATTGACACTTTATCAGTGGGGATTTTCCTCACTGATCATTCTCCCTACCATCCACCGCCTTATGCTCTTTATTATTTCTTCTCTCTTATTTAGACATAAATCCTCATCATTCATGTTGAAAAAAAACATAGAACCTTTGATTCCATCCCATTTATAAAATCATAATTTTCATAATGATGAAAATTATAATTTTATAAATATTCTTATTTTAAAACAGTAGACAAAATTCAAAAAATTATGTTAGAATTTGTTTCAATATCATATTCGCTTGTTAAATTCCTTTCAAAAGGAAAATAGGTACACGACATTTCTGAGTTCGTGTTGAAAAGGGAAGTTTGGTGAAATTCCAACGCGGTCCCGCCACTGTAAGTGCAGAGACTTCTTTTCTATACCACTGTGAAAACGGGAAGGTGAAAGAAGTCATATGAAGCATAAGCCAGGAGACCTGCCTATTTTAACAACACTGATAGACTCACGGATGATGATTAGGTGTTATGAACGAGAAGAGAGGGCTATTTTCTGTACCTTTATACTTTTCGTTACATGCATTTCCGAGTAAACGGAAATGCTTACTTTCAATTAGGGAGGAATTTTAAATGGCAATTCAAACAAGTAATTTAGGGTATCCACGAATTGGGTTACACAGAGAATGGAAAAAAACGTTGGAAGCTTTTTGGTCAAATAAGATTGATGAGCAGCAATTTTCAACAACAATGAAAGAAATTCGTCTTCAACATGTGAAAGCTCAGCAAGAAAAAGGAATCAATTTAGTTCCAATTGGCGACTTTACATATTATGATCATGTGCTGGACACAGCCTACATGCTTGGCTTTATTCCATCTCGTTTTTCAGAGTTCACTTCTTATCTTGATGTATATTTTGCAATGGCACGTGGCTCTAAAGATCACGTTGCTTCCGAAATGACAAAATGGTTTAACACAAACTATCATTATATTGTTCCAGAATATGAAGAAGGATTGGAGATTTCTTTAAAAGACAATCGACCACTTCGCTTATACGAAGAAGCAAAACAAGAATTAGGCGTTGATGGAAAACCAGTTATATTAGGACCTTATACATTCTTAAAATTAGCAAAAGGATATAAACAAGAGCAATTTGCTACTATTTTAAATCAACTAGTTGCTCCTTATGTACAGCTATTAACTGAATTACACGAAGCTGGTGCAAAATTCATCCAAATTGATGAACCAATTTTTGCATCTTTAACAAAAGAAGAAATAGCAGAGGCGAAAGAACTTTACGCGACAATTCGTAAAAGCGTTCCAAATGCAATTCTTATCTTACAAACTTATTTTGATAGTGTAGAAGAGAACTATGAAGAAATTATTACATTCCCTGTATCCGGCATTGGATTGGACTTTGTTCACGGTAAAGAAGGTAATGTAAACACAGTTTTAGAGTATGGATTCCCATCCGATAAAATTTTAGCAGTCGGTTGTATAGATGGCCGTAACATTTGGAGAGCTGATCTTGACGAAGTCCTTTCTTTATTTAAAACATTACAAGATCACATTACACCGAAAGAGTGGATCGTTCAGCCTTCATGTAGCTTATTACATACTCCAATTGATAAAACGGAAGAAACACACTTATCAACAGAACTATTTGATGCCCTTGCATTTGCAAATCAAAAATTAGAAGAACTTACACTTATTAAACGCGCGCTTTCTGAGGGTGCAGAAAGTGTTAGTACGGAATTAGCTACTTACCGTAGCGCTCATGAAGCAATTCGATCTTCAGCTGCACGTAATCGTGAAGATGTACAAACAGCAAGAGCAACTCTTAAAGAAGAAGATTTCTCTCGTCCTCTTCCATTTGAACAACGTTATGCTTTGCAACAAGAAGCATTACAGTTACCGCTACTTCCAACAACAACAATCGGTAGCTTCCCGCAAACTACTGAAGTTCGTCAAACGCGTAAACAATGGCGAAGCGGTGACATTACAAATGAACAATATGAACAATTTATTGAAAAAGAAACTGAAAAATGGATTCGATATCAAGAAGAAATCGGCCTTGATGTGCTCGTTCATGGTGAATTTGAGCGAACTGATATGGTAGAATACTTTGGCGAAAGACTTGCTGGTTTCTCTTTCACTAAGAATGGTTGGGTTCAATCATACGGTTCCCGCTGTGTAAAACCACCTGTAATCTATGGTGATGTTGCCTTTATTAATGGGATGACAATTAAAGAAACCGCATATGCCCAGGGCCTTACAGATAAAGTTGTAAAAGGCATGTTAACAGGTCCTGTGACCATTCTAAACTGGTCATTCGTTCGGAATGATATTTCACGAAAAGAAGTTTCTTACCAAATCGCATTAGCACTTCGTCATGAAATTAAATTGCTTGAATCTTCCGGTATCCGTGTTATTCAAGTCGATGAACCAGCACTTCGCGAAGGAATGCCGCTAAAAGAAAAAGATTGGAACACATATATTACATGGGCTGTTCAATCATTCCTTCTAGCAACTTCTTCTGTAGCGAATGAAACACAAATTCACACACATATGTGTTACAGTAACTTCGAAGATATCGTAGATGCAATTCGTGCATTAGATGCCGATGTTATTTCTATCGAAACATCAAGAAGTCATGGCGAATTCATTCATACATTAGAACATACAACATATGAAAAAGGGATCGGTTTAGGAGTTTATGATATTCATAGCCCTCGTGTTCCAAGTAAAAATGAAATGTATACAATTGTAGAACAATCCTTAAAAGTATGTGATCCAAAATACTTCTGGATTAACCCAGACTGTGGTTTAAAAACAAGAAGAACAGAAGAAGTTATACCTGCTTTAGAGCATATGGTTCAAGCTGCTAAAGAGGCCCGCTCTCTTCTAAAAACAAACGCATAAGGAAATAAGAGTGTCCTTTAAAAGGATACCCTTATTCTATATTTCAACTAGCGTTCATCGCCAATAACAAGGTGGTACAAATAAAAATAAAATGAACTTCCTGACAATTACGCTAATTTATTCACATCATCAATTCCTAGTTCTTCTATATAAAGAAACACAAATAGAATAACCACACTTAATCCGCACGATGTTGAAAAGCAGCCGATCCAATAAATGATAACATTACGCCGCAAACTTGGCGTATATTTACACCTTCTTCCGTTCTTCATTGTAACGAAGTTTAAAAGAAAAAGCCACGATACCGTGGCCTTTTTTTTTTACTCTTTCTCTTCAAAAAACAATTCATATTGTATCTTGTACAATTCATCATCTGTTGGTTCCTCAAGCGGTATTGCTTGTAGTACCAACAGATAATCACCTTTTGGAATTGAAATGGGAAATTTGTCAGAAAGAATACTCCTTACAAAAACTCCTTCGTGCCCCACCCTAAAAGGGACTGATATCGTTCTCATTGTCTCTTCTTTCTCAATACGCTTCCCAACTGTTGCTTTGATTTCACAGGTATAATCAGAAAGTGCCTCAAAAATAATTACTCCTTCTGCTTCAGCGTATCCCCTCTCAAAATCTTCATTCGTCCAGTCTACATAAGGCTGTTCCCCATCATAATTCATCACGATTAATTGTGAGTAGGAAATTGTTAATTCCACAAGCACCATTCCCTTCTACTACTTAACCTCAAACTTCACACGTGTCCCATCTGGGTACTTATCTAGCTTATTTCCCACCCATGAACCTGCGCCTCTATTATCAGCAGGGTTAATATATTCAATATGCGCATCTTTTCCACCTTCTTTGCACATTGCCATTGGCCATTCATCACGATCGTACCCTTTTTTTGCTGGATATGGAGCTAGAGACAACTTTCTTCTATCAGCTGCACCACTTCGATCAATCGTACATACTTTAGAATGCCCTTCTTTAATCGCATCTGCAATATGTTTCCCCGTCTCTGGATAACGTTCTTTTGGAAATTCTAGAAATTGATCATATGTAACTTCTTTCTTACTCTTTGGTTCTGTTGGTATAAACGCTTCATAGACAGCAACTAAAATAGAAAGAATAGCAATAATCGAAATGATAATGCCTTTTAATTGTTTCATATATGTACCTCCGTTTTTCGACCCAATTTCTTTTCCTAGGCTATTATAACAAACTTCCTCCATATATGTTTTCAGACATTATTTTATCCCTTCCTCCCCTTTACGCCAAAAACATTCATTTTTATGCAACTTTTCGCTAATCATGTAGAAAACTTCTAGACTTCCGACATTCTTTTTCAAAGGAAGTCTAAATAAAAGATGGAATTTGTATATACGATACTTTTTGGGGAGGAAATGTTATGGAGGCGACATATAAAACGAAGGATGTTACAAATAAAACAGGAATCCCGAAACACATAGTTCGAAAATATAGTCAACTTTTAGAACAACATGGTTATATGATTGCAAAAACCGCTGATGCTCGTATATATAAAATGGATGATATGAAGCTTTTAAAATCAATTCACGAACGAGCAGCCACTTTACAAGAAGATATTACAGAAACAATTCCTATCATTTTAAAAGAAAAAGACAGTCCACCTGTACCGATGTTAAAACAAAATCAAGAAGTACATGCGAAAGAAGAAGACCGAAACTTTGAAGAATTCATGTTAAAACTTGAGATGCTCGCCCAATTAAACGAAGCAATTATTCATCAAAACTCTACCTTAATTACACAAAACCGCTTAAAAGATGAAAAACTAGATGAATTAATGCAACAAGTTTATGTAAAAGAAGCTACACAAGAAGAAATGCTGCAAGAGCTTATTGATCACGCAGCTCAAACAGATGCCCTACAAAAAGAAAAAATGGACTTATTGATGAATCATATGTATAAGCGTGAATCAAAGCAAGAAGAAAAAATGAACAAGCTTGTCAATCACGTTTACAATAAAGACAACAATCGAGATACACAGCTTATGCAAGTCATTCGTGAAATTCAAGAAACAAAACGACTAATCGCCGCCTCAAAGGAGCAAAGCTTATTTCAATCATTTAAAAATTTATTTATTCGAGTCAAACCAGAAAAAACAAATGAATAAAACCTTCATCGTTAGCTTTTCATCATCCAAGGTAGAAGCTTTTCAAGCCTTTCATTTTCACGTATATAAATCTATTTTAGTTTTTCGACATATAAGTCGCTCACGCGAAGCAGAAAAAGTAACCGTTAGTTGTTTTCTCTTTCTATTTTTACTTGGCATGGGGCAGGAAAAGGCTCTAACCGCTTCTATGCATGGCTGGATCCTCTCTCCCAACTAAAATGAAGGAGTTTATGTCGTTTTTTCAACTTGAATTTATATAGATAAATAAAAAAGTTACCTTATATCGGTAACTTTTATTCCTTATTTCTAACTGCTGGTAATGTAATAATTGCTTCCGTTCCTTTTCCACTCTCGCTTTTATATTCCAGCGTACCATTATGTGCTTGTAAAATACTAAAGGTAACCATAAGCCCTAGACCCGTTCCTTTTTCTTTTAATGAATAATACGGTTGTCCCAGCCTTGCTAGCTGTTCTTTCGTCATTCCAACGCCACTATCTTTTACTCGCACTATAATCACATCATCTTTTTGAATGGCGGTTACTTTTAAATACCCTTTGTTTTCTTGAATCGCTTCAATTCCATTTTTAACGATATTCATAATCGCTTGCTTTAACTTTGTCTTATCACCAATCGTATAAAGGCTCTCAGAAATTTCAACTTGTAAATAAACGCCTTGCATAGCCGCAAATGAAGACATTAAAGTAGTCATTTCTATGAGCTGCGCTGATAAACATATATGTTCCTTTTTTTCAATTTGCGGTCTAGCTAAATTTAAGTAATCCGAAATAATTTGTTCGGCCCGATCAAGCTCAGCTAGTACAAGACGCATATAGTCCTTATTCTTCATATCTTCTGTACTCTCTAATAGCTGAATAAACCCTCGAACAACTGTGAGGGGATTTCGCACCTCATGTGCTACACTTGCCGCTAGCTCGCTTACAATGTTTAACTTTTCAGATTTTTGCATTTCTGTACGTAACAATGCATTTTCATTTAAATACTCTGTTAAATACACTTGAAATACCATTGTCATAACCATAATAAAGGAAGCAAATATGTATCCACTATATAAATGCGACATAGGTGGCGTAAAGCCTACTCTCAGTAAAATCCCAAACATACTACACACTAAACCGACAAGAACATACAAAGATGAAACAATAAGGGCCACAATAAGTTTTTTTTCTCTCGGAAAAACAGACCACTTTTTTGATAGCAGGAAAGGAATGATTGCAAGACATAAAACTTCTATTATCCGAAACCACTGTAAACCATTCAAAAACCATTCGTATACAATAAAAATACAAGCTGGGATAATCCCTACAATCCCACCATACAAAAAAGCACTCATAATCGGAATCGCATGGAAATTGTAACTACAAACATCGACAAAACAAATCGGATACGTCATAGAGAGAACGAGCGTAATACTAGATAAGAACATAATAAAATAGCGATTGGGCTTTGGAAGCATATCTTGATAACGGTTTAGACGAATCGCTTCATATAAAAACAGTGGCAAAATAATGATCGCGACTTGGATCATTAAGTCACGAATTAGCTCCATAGCCTCTCATCCCCTATATGTATTTTGATATGATTATATCATTTTACAGTTGTTTTTGTTTTAAAATTTAGATTTTTCTTAACATATTTGTAAATTATTTGTGAATAAACGTTAAGAAATGTTACAACTTTCCGAAATGATTGTAAACCCTGTACCAAACTACCATGATGCAGTATACAATGAATACGGGTTAACAAATAAAATAAAACATAGTCCAATAAACAGACAACTATAATAACATACAGCATATAATCCATACTATCTACGTGTACAAAGAAGTGATTATTATTTTAGTAGGAGGATGATAACTATGACAGGAACTACGCTTGTTTTAAAAGAGGAGAATTTGGTCGTTCTCGAAAATGTGGATAAATCAGTATACGAAGAATTGCAAGACAAAGCTGGGGAAGAAAATTGTACATGCGCTGTGAATGAATCTGTGGTACACCTTGGAAAAGTTTCTTCAGTTCTTTGGAATGAAGATGAAATAGATTGGGAATATGGGTATTAAAAAGTCGCTTTAAGCGGCTTTTTTTTTGCGCTCCAAAGCGAAAATATAAAATTTATGATAAAATAAAAGAAATTTTGTAAACGGAAGAAAGGGAGACAAAATGGAACAATTCATTAATCCTAGAGTGAAGGATATCCAAATTTCTGGTATTCGTCAATTCTCTAATATGATTCAAAACTATGATAATCTCATTTCTTTAACAATTGGACAACCCGATTTTCCAACTCCTTCTTTAGTCAAAGAAGCTGCTAAACGAGCGATTACAGAAAACTATACGAGTTATACACACAACGCCGGCCTATTAGAATTACGCAATGCAGCTTGTCATTTTCTAAAGGAAAATTACGATTTACACTATTCACCTGAAAACGAAACCATCGTTACAATCGGTGCTAGTGAAGCGATCGATGTTACATTTCGTACTATTTTAGAACCTGGAACAGAAGTTATTTTACCAGCTCCTATTTATCCAGGCTATGAACCCATTATTAGACTGTGCGGGGCAATCCCTGTGTTTGTAGATGTTCGTGAAACTGGATTTCGATTAACAGCAGAAGCGATTCAAAATGCAATTACAGATCAAACAAGATGCATCGTTTTACCTTATCCTTCTAATCCGACTGGTGTTACACTGTCAAAAGAAGAACTAACAGATATTGTATCTGTTTTAAAAGATAAAAACATTTTCGTTCTTTCTGATGAAATTTATAGTGAGCTTGTATATGAAGATAGTCATACATCCATCGCTCATTTTCCAGAAATGCGTGATAAAACAATCGTCATTAATGGACTATCAAAATCACATTCAATGACAGGCTGGCGCATCGGTCTTTTATTTGCTCCAAGCTATTTAGCAGGGCATATTTTGAAAGTTCATCAATACAACGTTACATGTGCAACTTCAATCGCACAATACGCTGCAATCGAAGCGTTAACAGCAGCAAAAGATGCACCGCGAATGATGCGTCATCAATATAAAAAACGCCGTGATTACGTATACAACAGACTGATTCAAATGGGCTTAACTGTTGAGAAACCAACTGGTGCCTTTTATTTATTCCCATACGTTGGAAATCTTACATCCTCATCATTTGATTTTGCCATTGATCTTGTTAAAGAAGCTAGACTCGCTGTTGTTCCAGGAACAGCATTTTCAGAGTATGGTGAAGGGTATATTCGTCTTTCATACGCTTATAGTATGGAAACACTAAAAGAAGGCTGCGATCGTTTAGAAGAATTTTTAAAACAAAAAGCTAAGAGATGACACTCTTAGCTTTTTACGCATAATGATCACAAGTTTGGCGCTTCAGTAACTTATGCGGAATAATAATGCATTTTGAAGTGGACTCGGAATGCTCCACCTTATCAACTAACGCTTTTGCAGCCTCATACCCTAATTGATAAATATTCACATCAACAGTTGTAAGCGGTGGGCTCGCAATTTCAGATAATAAAGCATTATTAAAGCTCACGATTGAAACATCTTTTGGTACAGCAAGCCCTTTTTTGGCAAGCGCACTTAACACCCCAAGACCGATTAAATCATCTGTTGCCATAATTGCCGTCGGCGGCTTTTCAAGTCCCATTAACTCTTCTACAGCCTGCTGACCACCCTCTCTTGAAAAATCAAAATGTAAAATATATTCATCTGGCAACATAATGTCAGCTAGTTTTAAAGCATCGCTCATTCCAGCTAAACGATCTTTCGTAACAAGTAAATCAGAACCACCGCCAATAAACGCTATCTGTTTATGTCCAAGTGAAATTAAGTATTCCGCTACTTCTCTTGCAGCTGTATAGTTATCATTATCTACATATGTAATTTCATCTTTTCTTTCGTATGGTTTTCCAATTAAAACAAATGGGAAATTTTGTTCATGTAAATATTGAATAATACGATCGTTCTCACGTGAATAAAGAAGAATAATTCCGCCGATTTGACGACCCTGTACCATCTTCACAACGCCATTAAAAATCTCCTCTTCTGTTTCACCAGTTGACATATACAACGCATAACCTTCGACATGTGCAAACGAGCTAATCCCTCGAATTACTTCTGGGAAAAATGGATTTTGAAATGCTTTACTTGCAGAACTCGGCATAACAAGACCGATTGTTTTTGTTGTTTGATTCGCAAGGCTTCTCGCATTTAAATTTGGATGATACCCTAGTTCGCTCATTACTTTACGGACACGGCGCTTTGTTTTTTCACTTATACTTGGATTAT
This sequence comes from Bacillus sp. 105MF, assembly GCF_000374885.1. Taxonomy (NCBI): domain Bacteria; kingdom Bacillati; phylum Bacillota; class Bacilli; order Caryophanales; family Bacillaceae; genus Bacillus; species Bacillus sp. 105MF. Next base: position 281,429 of record NZ_KB895567.1, read on the forward strand.
CAGCAATTACACGAGAAACAGTGGAAGGTGCAACATTTGCCTTTTTCGCTACATCTTTAATTGTAACTGTCATAAAATCTCCTCCTCTCTTCTAATTCTTCATTCATATCTATTTTTATCCTGCAGTTCTACAGATAGTAGGAGAAAACGAAAGCCGCCATTACTTTATTTCATTCCTCAAAAAATTATATTAATGTAAACTAATATTCTCCCTCTTCATGTATTGTAAGGGATACAAGCTTATTTTCCTATACTATAATATACTATTTTTTTCACATCTTTCCCCTTACAATGTCATATGAATCGAAATTCTCCCTAAAAAAGAGAAACGGGACATAATGTCCCATTTTCATCCTTTCGTACCTCCAGCTGTTAAACCAGAAATAAAATATTTTTGCAATGATAAGAACAAAATTGAAATCGGTATAGCAATTAATACGGAACCCGCTGCAAATGTTGTAAATTCATTACCAAATTTCTTCGCTACCATTTCATATAATCCAACAGCTAATGTATAGTTTTCTGGTGTCCGTAAAATGATACTTGCTAAAATAAAATCTGTAAACGGACCAATAAAGGTAAATAAAGCTACAACTGCCACAATTGGTTTTGCGAGCGGCATAATAATTTGCCAAAAAATCCGGAAGTGCCCTGCCCCGTCCATACGAGCCGACTCATCTAATTCTTTTGGAATCGTATCAAAGTAACCCTTCATAAGCCACGTATTCATTGGAATTGCTCCGCCCACATAAATTAAAATTAATGCTAGATGCGTATCAATTAATCCTGTCAACTGCGCTAATACATAGAGTGCGATTAACGCTGAGAAGTTCGGTATCATTTGTAGAATTAAAAACGTTATTAATCCATTCTTTCTTCCGACAAAACGATACCTTGAAAAAGCATAAGCAGTGAAACTAATGGATAGTACCGAGAAAATCATCGTTAATACACTGACTTTCAGTGTATTTTTATACCAAAGTAAATAATTACTCTTATCAAGATTAAGTAGGTCTCGATAATGATCTAACGTTGCATTTTTCGGAATAATACTTGATCCTGATAAACTATCTCCTGGATTAAACGATGAACCAACAATCCATAGTAATGGATAGAAAATAATGACACACATTATGAAAATGACGAAATAACTTAATGAAAGACGTAACATCTTCTGTCGTTTTATATTCATTTACATCATATCCTCTTCTTGGAATGATTTTGTTCTTTTAAATTGCCATAACGCCACAGAAATAACAATTAACGATAAAATCATCGTAAGTGCCGCTGCTTTTCCGTATTGCGCTGATGTCATTGTTAATTTATAGATCCAGGAAATTAAAATATCTGTTCCACCTGCATTTTGTCCCGAAACAGCAGGCCCCCCGCCATTAAATAGGTAAATAATACTGAAATTATTAAAGTTAAATGTATATTGTGTAATTAAGATTGGTGCTGTTGCATATAGAACAAGCGGCAATGTAATTTTACGAAATTGTTGCCATGCCGTTGCTCCATCTACTGTAGCAGCTTCATACAATTCTCCTGGAATCGATTGCAGTATACCTGTTGTCATTGCAAAAATAAATGGAAAACCAAGCCATGTTTGAATAAAAATCAAAGCAATTTTTGCCCAAAATGGATCTGTCATCCAAGCAATTTTTTCAATTCCAAATAGCGCTAACACTTGATTATTAATTGCTCCAAATGATTCATTGAACATACCAGCAAAGACAAGGATGGATACGAATGCTGGAACTGCCCACGGTAAAATAAAAATTGTACGAATCACTGCTTTCCCTTTAATACCAGGTTGATTCACTAATATTGCTAAGAAAATTCCAAGTGCTACTTGTAAAGTAGTCGCGACAAATGTCCAAATCACAGTCCAAGAGAATACACTTAAGAATGTATCCCTCCACATTGGTAATGTGAAAATATCAGTAAAGTTTTTAAAACTAACCCACTCGACTAATTTCGCTGGTGGAGAATGATATAAATCATAGTTTGTAAATCCAATTAAGAATACGAAAATAATTGGAAACACAACTACAAAAATCAATAACAGAAATCCCGGAGAAACCATCAAATATGGAAAACCTTGATCTAATAAATTACGGTATTGTTCTTTCACAGAATTTAACGGTATTCCTATATCACGTTTTTTCCCATTTTGATAGGCATCATATAAATTAAAAGCATATATTCCTAGTCCAAACGCAATAACAATTAGTGCTAAAATACCTTCTACTAATAGAAAGATAGAATGATCCCGAGGAACCTCTGTACCAAGTGTAACAATTCCCCACAATCCCATATTTAACAAATCCGCAAACGCTACGATAAATGAACCTGTTAATACAAGAAAGATAAGAGCTTTTACATATTGTTTATTGTATATTTGACCAACGCCTGGAATGATTGACAACATCGCGGCTGTTTTGCGGTATTTTGAACCATTTACCTCTTGCATTGGTTCAATGGATGCTTGCATATTTCTTCCCCCTTTTTTCTTCCCCTTGGAAGGAGGAGAATTCGTATCCCTTCTTTATAAGAGATACGAATTCCGTCTTATTTTTGCTTACTATGGTTTGCTTCAATGTTTCCTTTAATTTGTTTCACAGCTTCATCAAGTGCTGGTTTTGGTTCTTGTTTTCCAGCTGCAAGTAACTCTAATGCAAATCTTGCAGGCTCCCATACTTCTTGCATTTCTGGAATATTCGGCATTGGAATACCTGTTTCAGCCTGTTTCGTTATTGCTTTTGCAGCTTCACTGTCTTTAATCATTGGATCTTCCATTAATGATTTTACAGGCGGAATTTCTTTTGATTTTTCATAACGAATTTTTGCATTTTCTTCATTTGTTACCCAATCAACAAATTTCGTTGCTAAATCTTTATTTTTTGAAAAGCTTGTTACATGCCATCCTTTTACACCAACAAAAGTTTTCATCGGTTGACCATTTGGTAATTTTGGCATCGGTGCTACACCATAATCAATTCCGTTTTTCTCCATAGCTTGAAATGCCCATGGACCATTCATAATGGATGCAGCTTTTCCTTCATTAAACAATCCATCTGCAGCTGCCCCACCAGACTCACCAATAATACCTTTTGGGAACAAGTTCTCCTTGTACCATTTTTGAATATATTCCATCCCTTGTACCGCGCCACTACTATTTAATCCGATATCGGCTGTATTCGGTTTTCCATCTTTCTCACCAAATACATACCCTCCCATACCAGCCATAAATGCATTTGCAAAATATAAATTATCTCCTAGTGCTAAAAATCCGTACTTACCATCTTTTGTGAAATCTTTCGAGAAATTATATAATTCATCCATTGTTTCTGGTGCCTTTGGCATAAGCTTTTTATTATAAATAAATACAGGTGTTTCGATCGCCTTTGGCAAACCATATAATTTCCCTTTATATGTTTGAGCTTCTATAGATAAATCGGTAAATTTGCTCTTTACAGCATCATCAACCTTTACTTCATCAATTAACCCTTCAGTAACAACATTTCCAATATGATCATGCGGTAATGTTACAACATCAGGTCCGGTACCTGCTGGACCATCCAAACGTAGTTTTTTTGTTTGATCTGTCATTTGAATTTCGGCCACTTTTACTTTTACATTATATTTTTTTTCAAAGCTTTTTACTGCTGGTTCTAATGCAGGACCTTTTTTAAGATCTTCCCAAACAAGAAGGTCATAATCTTTCTTCTCTTTACTCGCTTCCTTTTTTCCTGAATCTTTCGGACCACATGCCGATAACATACCAATTGTCAAAGCTGAAACTGTTAATAATGATAATGCTTTCTTCACCCTCAAAACCTCCCTAAGTTATATATGTAATAATCGACTAAAATGAAAACGTTTGCACTTACAAGTTTTATAGAAGCGCAAACAATCTTCTAATCTATGAAAACGTTTGCGCTATTTGTCTATCATTATACATTCTTTTATATATTTTGCAAATATTTTCTTTATGTATTTTTCAAAAAATTCATGAAGTCTTTCTTTATATCCATTGACTTTATATAAAATGAATACTACTCTTATAAGCAATATTGAAGTTATATAAAAAGCAATCGTTTGCAATATATTATTATTTATTGAGATATCAAAGGGGGATTTTCTATATGTTTAAAGAAGCAATATACCATAGACCGAAAGATAATTACGCATACGCTTACGATGAAAAAACGCTCCATATTCGATTGCGCACAAAAAAAAATGATGTAGATATCGCCTCACTCATTCATGGCGATCCTTATGAATGGCAAGATGGGAAGTGGATCACAGCAAACATACCGATGAAAAAGAGCGGCTCAACAGATTTATTTGATTATTGGTTCGTTTCAATCGAACCGAACTTTAAGCGCTTACGATATGGATTTGAACTAAAAAACAATACAGAAACGATCGTCTATACAGAACGCGGCTTTTTCCCTGAAACACCCAATGATGATGTTGGCAACTTTTTTTGCTTTCCATTTATTCATGAACAGGATGTTTTTAGAACTCCTTCATGGATAAAAGATACAGTGTGGTATCAAATTTTCCCAGAACGTTTTGCTAATGGAGATCCTTCATGTAATCCAGCTGATACTCTTCCTTGGGGGAGCACTGATCCAACAACTACTAACTTTTTTGGCGGAAATTTCGCTGGAGTTATCCAGCACCTTGATTACCTTGTAAAACTTGGTATTTCCGGAATTTACTTCACTCCAATCTTTACAGCACACTCTAATCACAAATATGACACAATTGATTACATGGAAATTGATCCGCAATTTGGGACGAAGGAAACTTTTAAAAAACTTGTTAACGCCTGCCACAAGCGAGGTATAAAAGTAATGCTAGATGCCGTTTTTAATCATAGCGGATATTTCTTTGATAAATTTCAAGATGTTCTCAAAAAAGGAAAGCAATCTCGCTATACCAACTGGTTTCATATTCACGAATTTCCAATTGTAACAGAGCCACTTCCGAACTACGATACCTTCGCCTTTACACCATATATGCCTAAATTAAATACAGCCCATCCAGATGTAAAAGAATACTTACTCAAAGTAGGGCGTTATTGGGTACGAGAGTTTCACATTGATGGCTGGCGCCTCGATGTAGCAAACGAAGTTGATCATAGCTTTTGGAGAGAATTCCGTAGTGAAATAAAAGCAATTAACCCTGAAGTCTATATTTTAGGAGAGATTTGGCATGATGCTCAGCCATGGTTACAAGGTGATCAATTCGATGCCGTCATGAGCTATCCTATTACAAATGCCCTGCATTCTTACTTTGCAAACGAAACAATTGGGGCAAGTGAATTTATGGAACAAATTACAGCTTCTCTTCACTCTTATTCCATGAACGTAAACAAAGCTGCTTTTCATCTATTAGACAGTCATGATACACCGAGAATTTTAACAACCTGTAAAGGAAATAAAAATAAAGTAAAACTACTTTATGTATTCCATCTTTCTTTCATCGGTTCACCATGCGTTTATTACGGTGATGAAATCGGTATGGATGGCGGAATGGATCCTGGGTGCCGGAAATGTATGGTCTGGGATGAAGATAAGCAAGATACAGTATTATTTAAGCATATACAAACATTAATTTCATTACGAAGACAATATAAAGCATTTGGTGGACATGGATTATTCCAATGTATTGAAGCAAACGATGAACAAGGTTACATTTCTTATACGAAAACATACGGAGAAGAAACGATATTTTTTGTTTTAAATCCAACAAACCAAGAAATTTCAGCTCCTATACCTTTTGATATCACCGGTAAAAAAATTGTAAATTTATATACAAACGAAGAATTTTCAGCAGAAGCAGACTCATTACAGGTTGCACTTCCACCATATGGATTTTCAATTTTGAAATGGTAAAATATAAAAGCCTTGTGTCATTTCTGACCCAAGGCTTTTCATTATTTTAACTTGTATACCCTCGCTTCATATGGCTGTAAATCGATACTCTTACTTGTTTCATTTTGTACATCATAATTGTGTATCAATAATTCTGAACTATTATAATTTACCTCTTCTGGCATTTCAAATACACACTCATTCTCAGTAAAGTTCGCAATGACAAGTACTTTCTCATCTTTCCATGTCCGCATATAGGCAAAAACAGATGGATGTTCTTCAAAAATTAAATCATATGTTCCATACACAATGATTTCATGTTTTTTACGAAGTTCAATTAATTTTTTATAGTAATAAAAAATAGAATTTTTATCCTGCAACGCTTGTGTCACATTAATTTCTTTATAATTAGAATTTAATGCAATCCATGGTTCTCCAGCTGTAAATCCAGCGTGCTTTCCATCATCCCATTGCATTGGTGTTCTAGCATTATCTCGCCCTTTTATATAAATCGATTGCATTACTTTTTCTTCATCTTCACCACGCTCTATTACTTTTTCACGGTACATATTCAGCGTTTCAATATCTCGGTACTCATCAATCGAATCAAAGTGAACATTTGTCATCCCAATTTCTTCTCCTTGGTAAATATAAGGAGTACCTTTCATCATATGAAGTACCGTCGCTAACATTTTCGCTGATTCTATGCGGTATGTTTTATCGTTACCAAAGCGTGAGACAACACGGGGCTGGTCATGATTGTTCCAATACAAACTATTCCATCCTGTTTGTTCCAACGCTTTCTGCCATTTTGTTAGATTACGCTTTAACGTTAAGAGTGAGCATGGCTTTACGTCCCATTTTCCTCCTTTTCCAGAATCTAAATCCATATGTTCAAACTGAAATACCATTTGTAATTCTTGACGTTCTTCAGCTGTATATAGTTTAGCCTCCTCTGTTGTTACACCCGGCATTTCACCAACAGTCATAATATCGTATTTCGACAATACTTTCTGATTCATTTCATGTAAGTATGCATGAATATTTGGTCCATTCATAAAGTATTGATGGCCTGATACATAATCTTCTTTCTCCGTTTTCACAGTTGGTAATCCCTCTGTTTTAGAAATAAAATTAATCACATCCATACGAAAACCATCGATTCCTTTTTCAAGCCAAAACTCCATCATCTCATAAACATCTTTTCGCACTATTTCATTATCCCAATTTAAATCTGGTTGCTTTTTAGAGAATAAATGTAAATAATATTCATCTGTCGCTTCATCATACTGCCAAGCAGATCCACTAAAAGCCGCTTCCCAGTTATTTGGCTCTTTTCCATCTTTCCCAGGACGCCAAATATAGTAATCTCGATACGGGTTATCTTTTGACTTACGAGATTCGATGAACCAATTATGTTCATCAGAAGTATGGTTAACAACTAAATCCATCATTAATTTCATATCACGTTGATGCATTTCACTTAATAATTCGTCCCAATCGTTCATTGTTCCAAACTCATCCATAATATTACGATAATCACTAATATCATAGCCATTATCATCATTGGGAGATTCATAGACTGGTGATAACCAAATTACATCTATACCTAAGTTTTGTAAATAATCAAGCTTTGAAATGATTCCGCGAAGGTCACCAATTCCATCACCATTACTATCCATAAAGCTACGTGGATAAATTTGATATACAACACTTTCTTTCCACCATTGTTTTTCCATCATGCTACCTCATTTCATTTTTAAATCGAAAAATCCAGGCGCAAACGTTTTCATTAATGAATGATAACAGATTTTAAAACAAATGAAAACAGCGCTTACATTTTTCTATTTTAATTTAGCCAATTTTCACAGAGATGAGGCTTTATTTATTAAATATCCCCCCTTTATGAAAACGTTTTATTTTTTTGTATCATTTTTATTTATTTTTTAAATACATTCGTTTATAATGAACTCAAAGAAAACGTTTGCATAATTTTTCTAGGAGGAAAAGTCATGGCAGAACTAAAGTTAGAAAATATTTATAAAATTTATGATAATAACGTAACAGCAGTAACAGACTTCAATTTACATATTCAAGATAAAGAGTTTATCGTTTTCGTTGGTCCATCTGGCTGTGGAAAATCGACAACATTACGAATGGTAGCTGGACTTGAAGACATTTCAAAAGGGGAATTTTCTATTGATGGTAAGGTAATGAATGATGTTCCTCCAAAAGATCGCGATATTGCAATGGTTTTTCAAAACTATGCACTCTATCCACATATGAGCGTTTATGACAACATGGCATTTGGATTAAAACTTCGTAAAATCCCAAAAGACGAAATTGACCGCCGCGTAAAGGATGCGGCTCAAATTCTAGGGCTTTCGGAATATTTAAATCGAAAACCAAAAGCATTATCTGGTGGACAACGCCAACGTGTTGCGTTAGGTCGTGCTATCGTTCGTGACGCAAAAATTTTCTTAATGGACGAGCCATTATCAAATTTAGATGCAAAATTACGTGTAGCGATGCGCTCAGAAATTTCTAAACTGCATCAAAGACTTGGGACAACAACAATTTATGTAACACATGATCAAACAGAAGCGATGACAATGGCTTCACGCCTTGTCGTTATGAAAGATGGAAAGATTCAACAAATCGGTTCACCAAAAGAAGTATATGAAACACCGGAAAATATTTTTGTTGGTGGATTTATTGGCTCACCTGCAATGAATTTCTTCCATGGTAAATTAACAGAACAATACTTTGTTATAGATGATAAGGTAAAAATCAAAGTATCTGAAGGCAAAATGAAATTATTACGCGAACAAGGTTATGTGAATCAAGAAATTGTATTGGGGATACGTCCAGAAGATATCCATGACGAACTTTTGTTTTTAGAGGCTTCACAAGGTACAACATTTACAACTCAAATTGAAGTTGCTGAACTATTAGGTGCAGAATCTATTTTATATATGAAACTTGGAAATCAAGATTTTGCAGCCCGTCTGGATGCAAGACATACCTTTACACATGGTGATCAAATCAAACTTGCATTCGATATGAATAAGGCACATTTCTTTGATAGTACAACAGAAAAACGTATTCGATAAAGCACCACTTTTCTTTACGTCATACAGATACAAAAAAACCGTCCACATATGTATTTCGGGCGGTTTTCTACTATTATACTAGGGTTCCTACTGTATGAAATGATTGTTCTTTTGTACTAATAATACCGAAAATAGGTAAATCAGTTAGTATTACTTCTTCTTGATGTTTCATAAAAGATGCCGTCAATTGTTTTAGTTCTATCCAAACGTCATTAATACAAAGTACATTGGAATCGTTCTCTTGTTGACGTAAGAAAATAGAATCTATTTTATATAAACCCGCATTATTAAAGAGCATATCAATACGATTATAAGCGTCAATAGCAACTCCAATGACACGTTCCCAATCTCCTTGTTTCGCCATATCATAAGTAACAAAAAGGGCTTCACCACCTAAATCTACGATTTCCTCCGCTGTTGCTTGTCCATTTTCCTGATCAATATCCGTCACAATTACTTTTGCACCTTGTTCTGCCAACAAAAGAGCCGTACTACGTCCAATACCGATGCCACCGCCAGTTACAACGGCAACTTTTCCTGCAAGCTTCATCGTCATTACCCCTTCTGTAAGTCTTACCGTCACTCAGTATACCCCTTTCGCCCGTAGCTCTGCAAGCAGGAAAAGCCCATATTCCTTTTTGTAATCGCTTACTTATCTGTTTTCTCTTTTTCTTACTATTGTATTTATCAAAAGCTAGACCGATAAAAATAAGTACCCCCCAAAAAATTAAGTTACTTTCTGTCATTTCGATCTCCCCCTTGTTATACAACACATCTGTTTCATTTATCATATATTTTCCCTAATTTTCAGTCTAATATAACAAAAAAATAGGATGTGTTAAAAAGTTTACTATTGCTTGCTTTTTAACACATCCTGCATCAATATGAAGGGTACTCTATAGGAGATGTCCGCCCTATATGAACTCCATTATACCAATTAAATTTATCGAATTTCGTAAAAATTTAAGGGTACATATATTTTTTAATACGTCCTAAATATAACTCTTTATCATTTTATCCTAGTATTCTTTAAACGAGACTCATCACTTTCGTTTTCATAATTAAGTCATGGAACCCACAATTATCGTGACGGAACAACATCATATATACGTTACAGATAGATGGAATTCCAAGCAACAATATGTTTGGTAATAACAATACAAAGAACCGTACTGTTAGCCTTTGAATTGTTAACTTTTCACTTGTTAATGATACAAGTCTTGTTCGGGTTATTTTTTTACCAATTGTACAGCCATTCCATATAAATGGAACAAAAATAAAATAGATAGCCATTAATATAAAAACAAGCGCAAGATCATATCGATAATCACCTAAGCTTATGTTAAAACGATTGAAAATGGCCCCATAATTCCTCGTTACAACTGCCACAACAGCACCGTACATAACCGAGATTAAAAACATATCGATAATGGAAGCACCTATGCGATTCATTACTACCGCTGGACGATGCATCTTTAACTTCATTTTATGTCGACTCCTTTGTATCCTTCTTTACCTGTCTCATCGTACCATTTCTAAAAACCATTGTAAACAACTCATATATTGGCGTTTCTTTTCCTTTTCTTGTACAATATGTTTACCACAAGCATTTTATAAGGAGGGTCTCATATTGAAGCGATTGATGACCGTAATTGCCATTATACTTTTGACTGGTTGCACAGCAAACTCTAGCCATTCAGCTTACACCATCAATGAAGAATATGAACTAATAAATACTTCCGGAAATGCATTTGAACTTTTTCCAAAACCAGACGCTGTATATGCTACACAATATGTCCCAGCTAAAATTGTAGAAATTGCATGGGACGATATATATATTATTGCAAAACAAATTGAAGAAAAATCCGATCCCAATAACCCAGAATCTAGTATTACAAATAAACGGAGCGAACATTACTGGATTATTGATATGAACAACAATCGTCGTTTTGGTCCTTATAATGAAAAACAATTTCAGGAACAAAAAGAAGCATTTCGAATTTCTGAACAATTACAAACCGTAGAAACCTATTTAAATGAGCAAAACAAACGGTCAGTAAACGCCTAATAACGGCTGTTTATTTCAAGAACCAAAAATAGTATATTTTTTTCAGTCCATTTGCTGATTTTTATAGCTTGGATGTTCCCCTGTTATCGCGATAACAGTACCGCATTTTTTACAAATTTCTACCACTGCGACTGCTTGTGCAAATAAAGTAAGATAACCTTTTTGGTCTGGTGCTATCGTTGCTTTTTCTATCTCCTTACTACCACATTCGTAACATCTTTTTTCCATTTTTCTTCCCCCTTTGCACTTTATAATACATTCGCTTTGATTTGACAAATTTCCTGTTCTTTTTCTATACAAAAAACATCTCACTTAGACAGTGAGATGTTAAATGTTTGCGGTTCTGTAACCGTTTCATGTGTATCACCCGTTGCAAGAACATCTGTTGTAAATGAGATTTGAGTAATCTCTTTTTTCTCATCCTCGAGTATTAATCCAATTATCCCTTCTCTCGTCTCACCTGGTTTATACTCTTCTCTTGTAACACTTTTTGTACCTACAAGCGTATCCTCTTCATATAAAAAGTTTTGTTTTGGAACATTAAAGTGCTGCGTTTCATTAATAGTAATATCATTCATAGAGAAAAACTGCATGTCTTTATCTCCACTATTTTCTACCTTATATGTAATTTCAACATAACGCACTTTATCTCCAATGTCTTTTCCACTTAACGAAGCGTACAACTCAGCATCTTCTCGATTGACTTTGTCTCCAAGTCTACGCTGCACTTCTTCTGGACTTAATGCTGTATATACTTTCAATGTATCTTTTGCATCTTGACTCATTTGTGATAATTCAATAACCTTTACATCTTGTACATGAATTTTCATTGGAGCTACTTCAAACGTTTGATTAACATGTTTTAACCTCTCTAATTTAAATGTTCCCCATCCTTTTTCTTTTACAACCTGTCCAACTTTCTTTAATTCCTTGCCACCGTATTCAGTTGTTTCTGGAATAGATTCTTTCTTTACTTCTTTTTTTTCTTCCTTTTGAAAACAACCGCTTAACAAAACGATAGAACTACATAAAATACAAATACTTTTCCATACTTTCATCATCTTACTCCTAACACTCTCATTCATACTAACTCGATTCTTCTCTTGTTTCGTATATTGCGGAAACAATGAATAGACCACAAAAAACACTTGTAAATCCAGAAACTATTATACTCCCTATTTGTAAAATTTGAAAATAGGGGTCTAGCAACGCGTGCATAGTAAACACTACTAACACCGTAATCATCGTCCATCCCCAATATTTCCTTTTCTCTCTTGCTGAAACTATATCTACTTTTATTTGAAAATCTCGATGTTTCCATAGAACATATAAGCAGCAAAAAAACAAGACATGTACTCCCGTGCTGCATGAATTTATATATCGGCATGGAATAGATGCTACATAACGATAGTAGACTGAAAACGAGCGGTAAGTTCAAATAAAAGAATCCTAAATGTATGTCCAATGACACCATATGGTCGAAAATGCAAAAAATATTCAAAATCGGGTACCATACTTCCTAATACTAGCGCTATTACTGAAACATATCGTTGTTTCTTGCAAAAAGGAATGACAGCAGCAGGATGCGCAAATGTAAACGGCATATGTTACTCCCTTCTGAAACCAAAAAAATATTTCTATGTAAGACACCCTCTATCATAACGATATCGATTCTTGATATGCAACACTTATTTTGACATTGGAATATCCACAACTTACATGATACAATCCAAATGTAATATTTAGGAAATGGAAGTGGTATCATTTTGTCCCTAATGTTTGTCTTCCTCCTTATTCTATTAGAACTTTTTATAACCACGTATATAGGCTTTTTTCTATGGAAATATATAAAAATAGTAAAGTATATTCCAAATCTACTAGTTTTTATAGCTACTATACTGATTTTTATTATAAAGAGACACACCTATGGCTGGGAAGGACTAGGTTTCTCGGCTTTGCAATTTGCCTGATCCTTGTACTTGCTGCTATATTAGAAACAAAATCTTCAACGAATTGAGGTATATATTTTGAATGAGCGTACAGCCTTTCTAAAGAACGTCTCCTTACAAAAAGAACATATCCCTAATTTTTCCGTGTATCCATATTGCTTACCCGCTATCCGAACATTACAATCACTAGACTTCCATCCAAATGTAACATTTATAATTGGAGAAAATGGAACTGGGAAGTCTACATTGTTAGAAGCCCTCGCCATCGCTTTAGGATTTAATGCGGAAGGTGGAACAAAAAATTTCCGTTTTGCTACACATGATTCGCATTCATCCTTACACAAATATATTCGCGTAGCAAAAAGCGTCGCGACACCAAAAGACGGATTCTTTCTGCGAGCAGAATCATTTTATAATGTTGCTTCTTATATCGATGAAATTGATTCTGAACAATTTTTGGGAGGTAAGGTTATTGATTCATATGGTGGTATTTCCTTACACAATCAATCACATGGTGAATCATTTTTTTCTTTATTTATGAACCGTTTTACAGGACAAAGCTTATATATTTTAGACGAGCCTGAAGCAGCTTTATCTCCAATGAGGCAGCTTTCTATGCTCATTCGTATGCATGAATTAGCAGAGCAAGGATCACAATTCATTATCGCAACTCACTCTCCTATTTTGATGGCTTATCCAGAGTCCAATATATATTCTTTCTCACAAGAAGGAATCACAGAAGCAATCCTAGAGGAAACTGAGCATTATCAAACGATGAAACTCTTTTTCGAGAATCGGGATCGCTTATTTCATCATTTGTTCCAATCATAAAGAAAAAGGTAATATTACTCGTTGATACCCAAAAAAAGAAGGAGCAGCTCGCTGCTCCTTCTTTTTTATAGTGCTTCTATAAATAACGCTACTCCAATGCCACCACCGACACAAAGAGATGCAATTCCTTTTTCTAAACCTCGTCTTTTTAATTCGTGAATTAAACTTACCGTAATACGTGCACCTGTGCAACCAATTGGATGTCCAAGTCCAACACCACTTCCGTTGACATTTACTTTCTCACGATTTAAGCCAAGTTCCTTCTCAACCGCTAAGTATTGTGCAGCAAAGGCTTCATTGATTTCCAATAAATCAGCATCTTCTAATGACCAATTTACTTTCTCTAAACCTTTACGAATTGCTGGTGCTGGACCAATCCCCATAATCTTCGGATCTACCCCAGCTACAGAATAACCAACAATTCTAGCTAATGGTTGTAAGCCTTTCTCCTTAGCCTTTTCTTCACTCATTAATACTAAAACTGCACTTCCATCATTAATACCCGAGGAATTCCCTGCAGTTACTGATCCACCTTTACGAAATGCTGGCTTTAGCCCCGCCAATTTTTCCGCTGTAATATCTGCACGTGGATGTTCATCTTTTGAAAATACTACTTCTTTTCTACGCTCTTTTATTGTAATAGGAACAATTTGCTCATCAAAATAGCCCGATTCAATTGCCTGAAGCGCTAATTGATGGCTACGCAGCGCAACTTCATCTTGTTCCTCTCTTGTAATCTCATATTGTTCAACTAAATTTTCCGCTGTTTCGCCCATCATAATATGATGCAACGGATCTTCTAAAACTTCCCACACCGTATCACGAATTTCTCCGTGCTGAAGACGTTGTCCCCAGCGGTGCTGTTTCAATGCATAAGGGCTTGAGCTCATCGCTTCTACTCCACCTGCAACAACAACTTCACTTACGCCTAATTGTATTTGCATTGCCGCTGACATAATCGCTTGCATACCTGAAGAACATTGACGCTGGATTGTATAACCTGTAACTGTATCTGGAAATCCTGCTGCTAATGCAGCTGTTCGCGCTGTATTCGCCTCATCTGTTCTTTGAATACAATGACCTAAAATCACTTCATCAACTTCATGTGGTTCCACTCCGCCTCTTTTTACAGCTTCCTGAAGTACAGGAACAGCTAATTCCACTGGTGTTACATTTTTTAATGCCCCTCCAAAAGTTCCAATTGGTGAACGAACTGCAGCTGTAATGACAACATTATGCATCTTGCACTTGCCCCTCTCTTATGTACCCTAGTAAGTTTTTGGATGGTATAACATAAGATGTATATCTGCATTTATCATACTACAAATATACCGAAAAAATCAAAATATTTAATATAATAAGAATAGGAGGAATATTCCCTCCTATTCTGTTAGTGCATATAAAAATTTTTGTAAAATTTTCTCTGTTGTTTTATTTAAATTTGGCAACTTTTCAGCAGGAAAATATCGAAGGTCCAACCCTTCTTCATCAAGCTTTATTTCTCCGCTCACATAATGTGCTTGATATAGATGAATCACATTATAAATTTCATCCCCATTTGGATAACGATAATATACATCTTTCCCAGAAAGAACACCAAGAAACTGCAACATCTTCGCTTCTAACCCAGTTTCTTCAAATAGCTCTCGTCGAGCCGTTTCTTCCGTTGTTTCTCCTAGTTCCATCGCGCCACCTGGTACACCCCAATCATATGTATCCGAACGATATTGAAGCAATACCTCTTGTTTTTCGTTTAAAATAATCACAGCTGCTCCTACAAGAATGAGCGGCCTTGTACCGACTGATTTTCGTAATTCTTCAATATACCCCATTATATAAACTCTCCTTTCCTCTCCTTCCTTATCATAGCAAAATTCCTTATTTTTTTGTGTGATGTAAAAAAATATTCCTACTAACAAAAAAAGGAAGCATTTGCTCCCTTTTCATTACATTTATTTTCGAAAACTTTCATATTTAACTGCTTCAAATGCTTTTTCAATCTCTTCATTTCGATAATGAACGTATGTAAAGCGCCCTAATTCTACTAACCGAGCGATTTCTTGTAATGTTTTTTGCTTCTCATATGTCTCTTCAATCGTTACCTGTACATAAAATTTCATAAGTGGATGTTCATATAAAGACTCTCCAACTTCCACATATACATCCTTCACCCCTTGAACCACCTTTACATAACTTGCAAACTGGTAAACAGCTTCTCGGTCTGATACAATTTTTAATGTATACATACATTCTCCCCCTTTTCTTTTACTATAGCAGAATAAATAACATATAATGTAATTAAACTATGAATATTTTTCGACTTCTTTTACTCATTCTTATATTCCGTTCTGCATTAATCTATATTTTACTTGTCAGTCAAAAAAAAACAGCTATCAATAAACAAATTACACCAATGTACCTTCTCTCAATTTATATAAATAGTGGATTTTTTTCAATTTATTAAAACACATCCCTTTATAGGGTTTATATCCATACATAGTACTTTCCCGTCACATACAGTATAGCAATAGACTGTTTTCCATTTGAGGTGTTTCTAATGGATCCATACGTAAATATATGTATTTGCATTACTCCAGGCTCCGATATTACAGACGACCGTATTGCAAAAGACTTAGCAGTCGCCGAATCAATATGGCAACCAATTTCATTTCAAATTAAAGACGTTATTATACTAAATGAATCATTTAGATTTCACGATGGTGAAATTAGTTATATTGATTCTATCCAAATCCAACCAAAAGTTTCTTCTTTTTTTAACACTTGCTCATCACAAGTTTCAAATTGTGATATTTATATTTGTTATATTGGAAGCAATTATTTTAAAGAGCAGTCCGTAATTGCATGTGCCTATTCATTCGTTATAAACCAAATCCTCACAGGTTATATCATCCTTACTAACGCCGCTTCTCCTATGAAAAATATATATACGCTTGCTCATGAAATTGGTCATATTTTATTCACACGACGTATAGAAGGGAAACTTACACATGCTGACCCTCACTCGCAAACCGGCTCTGAACATCACCCTTCTTCCACAAACCTCATGTATCCAATCGTACCTCGTCCTGATCAAGTACACATTGATTCTTTATTAACAAAAGAACAGCGAGCATTATCTTTACAAAGTTCTTTATTACACAAAGAAAAACAGTAACCCATTCGTTACTGTTTAAAATAAAATATTCCAGTCTATATGCCCAATACCGGCCACAAAGAAAAGGCGATCCTATATATTCACTTTTCTTGTCTCTAATTTTGTATGAATCATTACAAGAACAAATAAAATAGCTAATTTTATAAACCCTATTCGAAAAGCCATTTTACGGGAAGCTATATTAGGTGCTACAAGTGCGATCATTCATGCCATACCCAATACATTGAACGAATGAAATCTGTAATGGCCCGTTATCATTTACAATTAAAATGGAAGCAATAACCCAAAATACAACAATATTCATCACTGTATATCCGATTTGTTTCCAGCTCTCTCTTCGATCTTTTTCCATTACCCGAACAAGCTCATTTACATATACTTTCGGTGAGCTTCCAAAATATCCTCTATACTTTTCCCATCATTCTCACCTTCAATTAAGTGTAGTTCTGCATCTTCTAAAAAACTCTCAATATCACTTTCTTTGATACCCTTTGACGCCAAAAAGATTCGCGCCTCCCCTTTCCTTTCAGCAAACGCCCTACACTACTTTGCATCGCTTCCCAGCGATCCATAAATTCATCCAGTGTATCTTCACCTTTTTATGTTAATATATAATATTTTCGCTTTGGACCAGATGGAGATTCCTTCATTGTACTTGTTATTAGCCCTGCATTTTGCATCCATATTAATAACGGATAAATACTTCCTTCACTTGTCATTGTGAAACCATACTTGGCTAGCTTTTCACTCATTTCATAGCCATATATTTCGCCTTCAGAAATAATGGCAAGGAGACCTCCTTCTAAAATCCCTTTCAGCATTTGACTTGTCGACATGATCCAAATCCTCCCTCCATCTTGTTATGCAAGATAGATAACCACATTTTTCCCAAAATCTTTGCAGGATTTTCGTTACACCTCCTCTAAATAGAGCAATAAGATAAATTCTATATAAAGGGGTGTTTTTCATTGTGGTTACAAATCGTGTTGTCTTTTTAACAGGTGCTGCAAGTGGTATTGGTTATGAAATGGGAAATGCATTTGCAAAAGAAGGAGCACAAGTGGTCATTAGTGATCGCCTTGAAGATCGTGCAAAGGAAGCTGCCGAACAGTTGCGCAAGGAAGGATATGAGGCAATCGGTCTAAGATGTGATGTTACATCTGAGCAAGAAATATCAGAAGCTATTTCTGAAACTATTACTAATTTCGGCTCACTTGATGTGTTAATAAATAATGCTGGTATGCAACACGTCTCACCAATTGAAGAATTTCCAACCGATAAGTTTGAACTTCTTATTCAAATCATGCAAATTGCGCCGTTCATTGCAATAAAACATGCGTTTCCAATTATGAAAAAACAAAAGTATGGACGAATTATTAATATTGCATCTATTAACGGTCTTGTCGGATTTGCTGGAAAGGCTGCCTATAATAGTGCCAAACACGGTGTGATTGGTTTAACAAAAGTTGCTGCCTTAGAAGGAGCTGTACACGGCATTACTGTAAATGCTCTTTGCCCAGGCTATGTTGATACGCCTCTTGTCAGGAATCAACTCCAAGATTTAGCGACAACACGAAACGTTCCACTAGAAAGAGTATTAGAGGATGTCATCTATCCCCTCGTACCTCAAAAACGATTGCTAGCTGTTCAGGAAATTGCCGATTATGCTTTATTTTTAGCAAGTGAAAAAGCAAAAGGAATAACCGGCCAAGCAGTTGTTATTGATGGGGGTTATACGACGCAATAATCTTTGTTACAAAAGGCTTTGCTCATTGAGAGCAAAGCCTTTTGTCATTTTGTTTCGTGCGGAGCTTCATACCTTGTCATCTGTTGTGGTAATTTCTCAATTGCAACAATTACACCATCTAATTTACTTTCAATACGATGCAGTAAATATAATGTCACAACAATTGGAAATCCAACATTACCGATCATAGATATCCATTCCCCCATCTATTTCCCCTCCTTTCTTTTAAATAAATAAGCAAAAGAAAGGAAATTGGGCAATAAAAAAACAAGCTACTGTATATTATATATATCCCTTTTAATTTTCCGACATATAAGTCGCAGTTATGAAAACAAAAGAAGTTCTCCACTCATTTTCTCCTTCTATTTTCATATGGCATGGGGCTAAAAAAGGCATTGACCGCCCTACCCATAGGCGGATGCTCTCTTCCACCTAAAAGGAATGGCTTTATGTCGGTCTTTCAATGCGTATTTATATAGCTTGTTTTCTCAAATAATGAAGCAATCTCTACGGCATAATCTCCTTGTAGAATTCCTTTTTCAGTAATAATTCCAGTAATTAGATCATGAGGAGTTACATCAAATGCAGGATTATAAACACCGACTCCCTCGGGAGAAATTTGTTTTCCAAAAATCTTTGTAACTTCAGTCTCATCTCGTTCTTCAATTACAATTTCAGCACCAGTTTTTTTCGTAATATCAAATGTAGAAAGTGGAGCAGCAACGTAGAAAGGAATATGAAAATATTTTGCTAGTATAGCTAAATTCAAGGTTCCTATTTTATTTGCTGTATCACCATTTGCGACAATTCGATCTGCTCCTACAATAATAACAGAAATATTTTTTGTTCGAATAGCATGTGCCGCCATATTGTCCGTAATGAGCGTTACATCAACACCAACTTGTTGCAATTCCCATGTAGTAAGACGTGCTCCTTGCAAAACAGGTCTTGTTTCACATGCATAAGCTCGTAAATTCACCCCACGCTCTTTTCCAATATAAAATGGAGCTAGCGCTGTTCCATAACGAGCAGTAGCAATACTTCCGGCGTTACAAATCGTTAAAATATGGTCACCATCTTTAAACCTAGTTAAAGCATGCTCTCCAATACTACGACATATATTTTCATCTTCTTGCTGAATTTTAAGTGCTTCCTCTTCTAATATTTTTCTTGCTTCTTTTATTGTTGTTGCTTGCTTAATAGAAGCTGACATGCGATCAATTGCCCAAAATAAATTAACAGCTGTCGGACGTGAAGTTGCTAAATAATTACAATCACTTTTAAACTTTTTTCAAATTCAGTGATATTCGTAACATTATATTTTTTTACTGCAAGTGCTAATCCAAAAGCAACTGTAATACCAATTGCAGGTGCCCCGCGCACTTCTAACATAACAATACTTTTCCACACATCTTCAATAGTGTTCAACGTTTTATATTCTACAACATGCGGTAACCGCGTTTGATTTAATAATGCAATAGAATCTCCTTTCCAACTTATAGAACGCGGAACGGCAACTGTTGTGTTCATGCTTTCACCCCTCCCAAAACACTATCTTGAAATAACGTTTGGAACAATCTAACATTTGCACCTGTCGTTTCATGTAATAATAACTCTCGACCTAAATATAATGCATGCTTTTTAGCTTGAATTCTTCTATTCTTATCCTTAATTCCATCTAAATCTACTACATGCGCTAATCCAATTGTTCGACGAATGATTTCACAACCAGCAAATCCAACTGCATCAGCAAAAATATTTTGTAGTACAATCGCAAGCCATCGTTTCTCCTTTGTATATGGTTCTACCCCTTCTAGTACCCATAGCTTTGTAAATGCTTCTACAAAATTACTCCATGTTTTTTCAATATGATAGAATAAAATATTTCGTTTCTCGTCTTCTCTTGATAGTGCATTCAACAATAAATTTGCAATAAATTGACCAAGGTCAAATCCAAGCGGTCCAAATGTTGCAAACTCCGGATCAATTACCTTCGTTTCAGAAGGTGATGAAAAAATACTACCTGTATGTAAATCGCCATGAATTAACGCTTCTTTTCTAGTTAAAAATTTATATTTATACTGCGCTACCTGTAATTTTAATTTCTTATCACACCAAAGTTCATCTAAGACAGGTTGCAATTCTTTCTCATAATCGTTTGTTT
Organism: Bacillus sp. 105MF; assembly: GCF_000374885.1. Taxonomy (NCBI): domain Bacteria; kingdom Bacillati; phylum Bacillota; class Bacilli; order Caryophanales; family Bacillaceae; genus Bacillus; species Bacillus sp. 105MF. The sequence continues at coordinate 302,364 of NZ_KB895567.1, forward strand.
CATAGTTTCCAAACGGATCTGTAAACACAAGATCTTCTGTAATTTTACAAAGATCAGGATTTACAAACTTTCCGTCTAACACCCTTTTCTCTTCTGCTGGTAGGCCAAAATCTGACGTATAGAACAAAACATGTGCTAAAAAACGTCCAATATGCTGAGATAAAAGCGGATAGTCTTCCCCTTCACTCAATCCTTTACGAGTAATTGTAAGAGTTGACAAATCTTCCATTACTGTCACAGCTAACTCTTCATCATGACCATATACTTTCGGAACGTATTCTGGTACATATTTTGCAAAAACTTGTAATGCTTGACTTTCAATTGTGGCTCTACTTAACGAAAGTGGCCAGCTTTCTCCAACGACTTTTGCATATGGAAGAGCCTGTTTTACGATAATACCGCGTTCTCCATCATGGAGCCTAAATACATAATTTAAATTTCCATCTCCTGTTTCATGACAAGTTACCTTTGCCTTTTTCTCAAAGTATCCATGCTCTTTTACATATTGAACTGCTGTTTCTTCTGTTAATGAACGATATCCCATTTTCTTATCCCCCTTTTTTAATTCAGAGGTTTTTCATCATAAGAAAAACCTCTTTCCATGAAGAAAGAGGTTTGAAGTTCAGCTTCTCCCCTCTTATCTGTCAGAAAGCTATCCTTTCTGCTGGAATTAGCACCGTGCCTTTTTGGCGCATAAACGCCCCATCTCACAATGGTATTACGGTCGGTTGCTGGGTTTCATCGGGCCAAATCCCTCCACCTGCTCTTGATAAGAGTTGCATGATTTATTTGAATTTTTAACTTTCTGCTACAGACTATAACAAGAATAAAAATCATTTGTCAATATTTTTTATTTATATAATTCTGGACGTCGATCAGTAAAGACAGGAATTCCCTTACGTACCTCCTTAACTTTTTCTACATTTAGCTTCCCATGTAAAATAGATTCTTCTTCTCCTGCTTCTACTACAATTTATGGTGATAGGTAAAGCTTTGATGCAATCTCCACCTTTTCCCCCACCTCACACCGTACGTGCTAGTTTCCTAGCATACGGCGTTCCATCGTGTCCAACTGACTCTATAAATTAATTTATATTACTATCGGTTCATTGCCAGCTTTAGTTCTTAGCACATTTAGTTTATCCATTTGCTTTTCGTTAAGATTGAAAGACCGAAGGTATCGTGTAATCCTACTGTGATTGGTCATGTGTATTAGTTTGTGTATAAACCAATCTACAATGACCAAGTTGTTGTACTTGTCGTTCCCACCTTGATTAACGGGAATAATATGGTGACAATGTACACGATCAACACCGATTTCTTCACCGGTTATATAACACTTTCCATATTGGGCAACGTATTTAGATATCCTGTTATCGTTGTACTCAATACTTCTACTCTTCGAGTAAGTGTTCATAACTTGATTAAGAACATCTTTTGGTATTGCTCTCAGATTACTATGCACTTTGTTACGCCCTTTCTCTGTGTAGTTACAGATATCCTGTGAAAAATTC